>NZ_JASJVF010000166.1:0-7450 GCF_035019805.1 Cryobacterium sp. 10I1 | reverse complement strand
CTGCTGCTCGCCGCCGCTCAGGGTGCCCCAGCTTCGGTCGGCGAGGTCGGTGCCGCCGACCTGGGCGAGCGATTCGGCGACAATGCGCAGGTCCTCGGCGCCGTCGAAGCCGCCGAAGATTCCGGAGCGGTACGGAATACGACCGAGGAGGACGACCTCGCGCACGAGCAGGTCGATCGTGGGGCTCGCGTTCTGCTCGAGGAGGGCGATCCGGCGGGCGGTTTCGCGTCGGCCGAGGGTCGCCAGGGGTGCGTCGTCGAGGGTGATCCGCCCGCTCGTCGGGGTGTGCAGGCCCGCGATGAGGCGCAGCAGTGTGGACTTTCCCGCGCCGTTCGGGCCGAGCAGGCCCGTCACCGAGCCGGTCGGAATGATCGCGGAGACGTCGTCCAGGATCGCGCGCCCGCCGACGCGGAACGACACCCGCTCGATGACTACACCCATGAAACGGACTTCCGGCTCTTGATCAGCGCGATGAACACCGGAACCCCGATCAGGGCGGTGATGATGCCCACCGGCAGCTCGCGCGGGTCGAAGACCGTTCGGGCGAGGGTGTCCGCGATCACGAGGAACACCGCGCCATATACCGCGACGAGCGGCAGCAGCCTGCGGTGCCCCGGCCCGCTGAGCCCGCGCACGAGGTGCGGGAGGATCAGCCCGACGAACCCGATCGCACCGCTCACGGCGACCATCGCCCCGGTCAGCAGTGCCACCGTGCCGAGGAGCGCCCACCGGGTGCGGTTGACGTCGACTCCGAGCGAGGCCGCGGCGGTGTCGCCGAAGGCGAAGGCGTCCAGCCGGCTCGCGGCGAGCACGAGCCCGGTGCCGGCGAGGAGGAGCGCGCTCCCGGCGATGAGGACCGTGGCCCAGGAACTGCCGGCGAGGGAGCCGAGCAGCCAGTTCAGGATCTCCCGGTAGGAGTCGCCCTTGGCCGACCAGAAGATCACGAAGGAGGTGCCCGCCGCGCCGAGCTGGGCGATCGCGAGGCCGGCGAGCACGGCCCGGCCGGGCGTGATCGTTCCGCCGACCCTGGCAATGGAGAGCGTCGCGATGAGCGCGGCGAGTGCGCCGGCGAAGGCGGCGAGCGGGAGTGCGACCCCGACGCCGAGAATCACGACGCAGACCGCGCCGAGCGACGCCCCTGAGGACAGCCCGAGAAGGTACGGGTCGGCGAGCGGGTTGCGGGTCACGCTCTGCATGACCGCGCCGCTCAGGGCGAGGCCCGCACCGACGAACGCCGCGGTCAGCACCCGGGGGAGCCGCAGCTGCCAGACGATCGCGTCAGTGAGGACGGGCACCGTGCCGGAGTGCGGGAAGCCGAGGTGCGCCGCGAGGCTGCCTGCGACATCCGCCAGGTTCACCGGAGCGGGCCCGATCGTCACGGCCAGCGCGGAGACGAGCACAAGCGCGGCCAGGGCGAGCGCGAGCCACAGCCCGAAGCGGCCGTTCCGGCGAGCGGATGCGGCCGGCCGGGTCCGTCCCGCCACGGAGTCCGTGCCCGCAGTCACCGACTACTTGCTCAGCGAGTTGAGGTCGGCCAGCTGGTCGATCGTCGTTGCCGCGGCCTCGACGTTGCGGATGCCGGCCTCCGTCGAAGCGAACGGGAGGGTGATGTACCGCTTGTTCTTCACCGCGGTGAGGTTCTTCGTCGCGGGGTTGGTCTCGAGGGTCTTGATCTTCGACTCTGCCGTGTTCCAGGTCGCGTCGACGAGCACGATCACGCTCGGATCGGCAGCGACGACGGATTCCCAGCCGACGGAGGTCCGGGTGTCCTTCACGCTCGCGAAGACGTTCGTGAGTCCGGCGGCATCCATGATCATCTGCGGCGCACCGATCCCGGCACCGACGTACGGGCTGTCGACGCCGCTCGAATACCAGAGCGCAGAGGTCTTCGTCGTCGCGGGGGAGAGCGTCGTGAGCTCCTTGCGCTGGGTGGCGACGAGCCGTGCGGCTGCCTCGGGGGCCCCGAAAACGGCGCCGGCCTGGGTGATCTCCCCGAAGACGGTGTCGAAGGTGAGCGGATTGGGCTGGTCGGCGCCCTTGCAGGCCGACGGCGCGACATAGCTGCCGATGCCGACCGCGGCGAGGGTGTCGCGGGTGCCGACGCCGTCAGCGGCGAAGTTGGACTCCCACCCGCCGAAGACGAAATCAGGGTTCAGGGCGAGCACGGCCTCCTGGCTGGGCAGGAAGTCGCTGACGACCTTGAGGTTGGTGCCGATCGAGCTGAGCGCCTGCGGGAGCGGACCGTCGAGGAACGCGGTGCCGACGATCTTGTCGCCGAGGCCGAGCGCGAGGAGAAGTTCCGTGGCCGAGGACTTGATCGACACGATCCGGCTCGGGGCCTTCGTGACCGTGACCGTCGTGCCGCAGTTCTCGATCGTGAGCGGGTAGGCCGGCTTCGACGTCGGGGTGGGGCTGGCCGTGACCGCATCCGGGGCGGGGCCTGCGGGAATCGGGCTCGTGGTCGCGCAGCCTCCGAGGAGGGCGGTGAGCGCCGTGGCAGCAATGAGCGCCGGCCAGGCGCGAGAAGCGCGGGGCCCGCGGAAGAACGGGAGACGTGTCATGAGACCTTCGGTGGCCGGGCGGGACTTTCTGAATGGTACCAGCGCCGGATAACGGTTTCGCTGAGTGCTTGCCTCCCGGCCCGTTGGGCGACAGGATGATCCACACGCACTCAGCACGCCGGACGTTTCGGCGGACGTTTCAGTTATCTCGCAGTAGTGACTTGGTGGAGGCAGACATGTCCGACGGATCCAATACCCCGGCCAGCGCGAAGATCCGCGCGGATGCGGCCGGCAAGGGCGGGAACATCGTGAGAGCCGCGATCACCCAGGCCACCTGGACCGGCGACGAAGCGTCGATGATCGCCAAGCACGAGGGATTCGTGCGCTCTGCGGCCGCGCAGGGAGCGCAGGTGATCTGCTTCCAGGAGCTCTTCCACGGCCCCTACTTCGGCATCATCCAGGACCCCCAGTACTACGGCTACGCGACGAGCGTTCCGGGCCCCCTCGTCGAACGGTTCCAGGCGCTCGCCGCAGAGCACCACATCGTGATCGTGCTTCCGGTCTACGAGGAGGAGCAGGCAGGCGTGCTCTACAACACCGCCGCCGTGATCGACGCCGACGGGAGCTACCTCGGCAAGTACCGCAAGCACCACATCCCGCACCTCCCGCAGTTCTGGGAGAAGTTCTACTTCCGTCCCGGCAACCTCGACTACCCGGTCTTCGACACCGCGGTCGGCAAGATCGGCGTCTACATCTGCTACGACCGGCACTTCCCGGAGGGCTGGCGCATCCTCGGCCTGAACGGCGCCGAGATCGTCTTCAACCCCTCGGCCACCAAGCCCGGCCTGTCCAACCGGCTCTGGGAACTCGAACAGCCGGCCGCGGCGGTCGCCAACCAGTACTTCATCGGCGCCAACAACCGGATCGGCACCGAAACCGAGGAATTCGGCGACGAGGCCGTCACCTTCTACGGCAGCTCCTACTTCGTCGACCCGCGCGGCAACTACGTCGGCGCCATCGCCTCGACCGACACCGACGAGATCGTGATCCGCGACCTCGACCTGGGCCTCATCCGCGAGACGCGCAACTCCTGGCAGTTCTACCGCGACCGCAGGCCGGACTCCTACGACCCGATCGCCCGCGCATGAGCGCCCGGGTGGGGCGCACCCTGATCCGGGGCGGCACTGTGGTCAGCTCGACCGGCCGCTCAGAAGCGGATGTCCTCATCGACGGCGAGAAGATCGTCGCGGTGCTCGCCCCCGGCTCCGCCATTTTCGGGTTCGACGTCGCGGCATCCGCCGACACGGTGATCGACGCGACCGGGAAGTACGTGATCCCCGGCGGCATCGACGCGCACACCCACATGGAGCTGCCGTTCGGCGGCACCGCGGCCTCAGACACCTTCGAGACCGGCACCCGCGCGGCCGCGTGGGGCGGCACGACGACGATCATCGACTTCGCCGTGCAGAGCTACGGGCAGCGTGTCTTCGACGGCCTCGCGACCTGGCACGACAAGGCGGCGGGGAACTGCGCCATCGACTACGGCTTCCACCAGATCATCGGCGACCTCAACACGGACTCGCTGCAGGCCATGGACGGGCTGCTCGCCGAGGGCGTGTCGAGCTTCAAGCTCTTCATGGCCTACCCGGGCGTCTTCTACTCCGACGACGCGCAGATCCTCCGGGCGATGCAGAAGTCGGCGGAGACCGGGCTCATGACGATGATGCACGCCGAGAACGGGCCGGCGATCGACGTGCTCGTCGGTCAACTCCTCGCAGAGGGCAAGACCGACCCGTACTATCACGGCATCGCGCGGGCCTGGCAGCTCGAGGAGGAGGCCACCCACCGGGCGATCATGCTCGCCGACCTGACCGGGGCGCCACTGTACGTCGTGCACGTCAGCGCGAAGCAGGCCGTCGCGCAGCTCGCGGCGGCCCGCTCCCGCGGCAAGAACGTTTTCGGGGAGACCTGCCCGCAGTACCTCTACCTCTCCCTCGAGGAGAACCTCGGCGCCCCGGGCTTCGAGGGCGCGAAGTGGGTGTGCTCCACGCCGCTGCGCAGCCGCGCGGAGGGGCACCAGGAGGAGCTCTGGCAGAGCCTCCGAACCAACGAACTGCAGCTCGTCTCGACCGACCACTGCCCGTTCTGCATGAAGGGCCAGAAAGACCTCGGCCTCGGCGACTTCTCGAAGATCCCGAACGGGATCGGCTCGGTCGAGCACCGCCTCGACCTGCTCTACCAGGGCGTCGTCGAGGGGCGGATCACCCTCGAACGCTGGGTCGAGCTGACCTCGACGACCCCGGCGCGGATGTTCGGCCTCTACGGCACCAAGGGCGTGATCCAGCCGGGGGCGGATGCCGACGTGGTCCTCTACGACCCGGCCGGGCACACCTCGATCGGGCTGGGCAAGACCCACCACATGAACATGGACCACGCCGCCTGGGAAGGGTACGAGATCGACGGGCACGTCGACACGGTGCTCAGCCGGGGCAAGGTCATCGTCGACGGCAACAGCTACCTCGGGGCGAAGGGCGACGGGCGGTACCTGCCGCGCGGCCTGAGCCAGTACCTGATCTAGGCGCGCCGGCCAGGCATCCGCCACCCACCGCCCACCACCGACAGAGCGCAGGGAACCCCATGGACTTCGGAGCAGTGCTGCAGACCAACCCGCCATCGGCCAGGGTCGTGCAGCTCGCGCAGCTCGCAGAGGCCTACGGCTTCAGCCACGTCTGGACCTTCGACTCGCACCTGCTCTGGCAGGAACCGTACGTGATCCACAGCCGCATCCTCGCCGAGACCCGCAAGATCATGGTCGGGCCGATGGTCACGAACCCGTCCACCCGCGACTGGACCGTCACCGCATCGACCTTCGCGACCCTCAACGAGATGTACGGCAACCGCACGATCTGCGGCATCGGGCGTGGCGACTCCGCCGTGCGCGTCACGAACGGCGCCCCCGCGACGCTCAAGACCCTGCGGGAGGCGATCCACGTCATCCGCGAGCTCGGCAACTCCCGCGCCGTCGAGTACAACGGCGCCACCCTCCGCTTTCCGTGGAGCTTCGGCAGCTCCCTCGAGGTGTGGGTCGCCGCGTACGGGCCGCTCGCGCTCAAGCTCACGGGAGAGGTCGGGGACGGATTCATCCTGCAGATGGCCGACCTCGACGTTGCCGAGTGGATGATCAGCACGGTGCGGAAGGCGGCGGCAGCGGCAGGCCGGGACCCGGCATCCGTGAAATTCTGCGTCGCCGCCCCGATGTACATCGGAGAGGACTGGGAGCACATGCGCAACCAGTGCCGCTGGTTCGGCGGCATGGTCGGCAACCACGTCGCCGACATCGTCGCCAAGTACGGCGCCGACTCCGCGGTCCCGCGCGCCCTCACCGACTACATCGCCGGGCGCGAAGGCTACGACTACAACCAGCACGGCCGCGCGGGCAACACCCACGCCGACTTCGTGCCCGACGAGATCGTCGACCGGTTCTGCGTGCTCGGCACCAAAGCGGATCACATCAGGAAGCTCGAGGCACTCCGCGAGCTGGGTGTCGACCAGTTCGCCGGGTACCTGCAGCACGACAACAAGGAAGAGACCCTGCGTGTGTACGGTGAGAGCATCATCCCGGCGCTCAACACAGCGCCCGCCGCGAAGATCTGAGAATGGCAGCCCGGGTGCGAGAACAAGGAGAACCGCTGTGACTGATACCGATCGGCTCGACGAACTCACCGTCGACCTCGACCTCGCCCACGTGTTCCATTCCTGGTCGGCCCAGGGCGGCGGACGCACCCCGTTCGTCCTCGCCGGCGGGCTCGGAACCCGGGTCTGGGACCACTCCGGCACCACGTTTCTCGACTTCTCCAGCCAGCTGGTCAACCTCAACATCGGCCACCAGCATCCGGCCGTCGTGCGCGCGATCGTCGAACAGGCCGGCCTGCTCGCCACGGTCGCGCCCGCGACGGCCAACCTCACCCGCGGCCAGGCCGCGAGCCGCATCGTCGCCCGCGCGCCCGACGGCTTCCACAAGGTGTTCTTCACCAACGGCGGGGCGGATGCGAATGAGAACGCGATCCGGCTGGCCCGGTTGCACACCGGTCGCGACAAGATCCTCTCGACCTATCGCTCGTACCACGGCAACACCGGGGCCGCGATCGTCGCGACGGGGGACTGGCGCCGGGTACCGAACGAGTTCGCGCGCGGGCACGCGCATTTCTTCGGCCCGTACCTCTACCGCAGCGACTTCTGGGCCACGACCCCGGAGCAGGAGTGCGAGCGCGCCCTGCGGCACCTCGAGCGCGTGATCCAGAGCGAGGGGCCGAGCGGGATCGCCGCCGTGCTGCTCGAGACGATCCCGGGCACCGCGGGCGTGCTGCTCCCGCCGCCCGGATACCTGCCGGGGGTGCGCGCCCTGTGCGACCGCTACGGCATCCTGCTGATCCTCGACGAGGTGATGGCGGGCTTCGGCCGCACCGGCAGCTGGCTCGCCCTCGATCTCTACGACGTGGTGCCCGACCTGATCACCTTCGCGAAGGGCGTCAACTCGGGGTACGTGCCCGCGGGCGGGGTGATCATCCCGGATTCGATCGCGAACGACTTCGACACGACCGTGTTCCCCGGCGGACTCACCTACAGCGGGCATCCGCTCGCCATGGCCGCGATCGTGGCGACGCTCGACGCGATGGAGGCGGAGGGGATCGTCGACAACGCGGCCAGGATCGGGAGGGACGTGCTCGCGCCGGGGCTCGCGGAGCTTGCGGAGCGGCACCCGATCATCGGTGAGGTGCGCGGCGTCGGCGTGTTCTGGGCGCTCGAACTGGTCGCGGACCGCGCGACCAGGGAACCGGTGGGAGCCGGGGTGATGGCGAAGATCAAGGCCGGGCTGCTCGCCCTGACCCTGGTCGGGGCCACGATGGCCACGTTCACCCAGCCGGCGATCGCCGTGACCCCACCACGGG
>NZ_JASJVF010000165.1:0-7499 GCF_035019805.1 Cryobacterium sp. 10I1 | reverse complement strand
GTGTCGCATATCGACGTTCACACGGCCCGCGAACGTCGATGTGCGACACCTCAGGGTCGGGACGACGCTAGGGCTCGAGGTCGGCGAACAGCTCGGGCTGCGGGTCCGCGAACAGTTCGGGCTGCGAGGTCGGCGCGGCCGTACTCGTCGGCGGCTGCGGACGCCGCACGTGCACGGCCGCACCGGCCGCGAGGTACACCTCCCGCGGCTTGCCGGCGTCAGACTGCTTGACCGAGGAGATCCAGATCGCCTCCGGGTGAACGTCACGGCCCGCACGGACGTCCTCCGCGGTCCGGAGCTTGGCCACGCGGTGGAGCACGCCGCCGAACCAGATCTTCGCGACGATGTCGGCGACGGTGAGCATGATCTGCATGACCACGATGAGCGTCCCACCGGAGCCGACGAGCGGCATCGCGTACACGATCGGGTACACCGCCCACGAGGACAGCAGCAGTATGGTCGCGGAGCGCAGCAGTGCGGCCGAATCCACCGTGAGCACGGGCAGGGAGCGCCGCACCACGCTCGCGAGCAGGGCCGTCGTCGCCAGCCAGAACACTCCGGCGGCGATCCCCCACCCGACGAGCGCGGCGGCATCCGTGCCCCCCGAGGCGACGATCGCGCCCAGGTACGCCAGGAACACCATGAAGAAACCGCCGGCCATCGCGATCAGGCGGATGCGCCGGGCCACGCCGCCGAGGACGACGCACACGGCGAGGAGCTCGATGACGACGAGGGGAACCGCAACCGACCACTCGACGTAGCGCACGCCGAAGGTGAGGAGCGCAAGCCCGTTGGGCACGAACTCCGCGCCTTCACGGGTATACCCGAAGAGAAGACCGGACAGGAGGACGAGGTAGGACAGGAACATGGCGCTCATGATGCCGAGCCGCGCGACAACGGCGGTCCGGTACCGGGCGCCGACCTCCCCCCGGGTCACCCAGGCCCGCAGGAAACCCACGAAGAAGCACAGGGCGCCCATCCCCACGAAATAGCAGATGAGCTGGTACTGGGCCGGGGAGAGTCCGGCCTCCCACGGGGCGGCCAGGGATCGGACTAACACGGATACCCTTCATCAGCGACGGTGTCTTCGAAACGTGAGTGCGTCAGGAACGAGCAGGAGAGCCAGGAGCGAACGGTCGTGGAACGAGTGTCAGGATCGTGATTTCAGGACAGGGACGACCGGCGGCGGTTCCACGGAGAAGAACAGGCCGCCCGCGCTGTTCGCCGACACCATCAGCCGCTCGATCCAGTCCCGGTTGATGTTCGGCACCCGGCTGACCGAATAGCGGTAATAGAGTGTGCTGCTGGCATCGAGCCAGATGGCGCTGCGCCCGCTCTCGGTCTCGTCATCGGCCGACTCCGTCCACGAAAAAATGAAGCCCTCCCTGCGCCGCAGTTTCGTCGTAATGACGATCTGCAGGTGCATCAGGGCACGATCCTCAAAACTGACCACAATTCCTGGACTGCCGTACAACAACGTACCCATGAGCTCCCCCTCCGGATGGCTTACTCTAACGGACGAATCCCCCGCCGCCTAGCAGCTGCTATCCGGACGCGTCACCGGCTCCACCGAGCGTAGCCGCATGGTCGGGGACGGTGCGGTTGAGTTCGCGCGGCGGACGCTCGTAGTCGGCGCCCTGCGGCCGATGCGGAATCGAGACCCGCGGCGGTTCACGGTGCTCGTACGGCACGATCGAGAGCAGATGGTTGATCATGTTGAGCCTGGCCGCGAGCTTGTCCTCGCTCTCGACGACCCACCAGGGCGCCTCGGCGATGTCGGTGTGCACGAACATCTCATCCTTGGCCTTGGAGTAGTCCACCCACTTCGTGATCGAGAGCAGGTCGGTCTCCGAGAGCTTCCAGCGACGCATCGGGTCCTTGAGCCTCGAGCGGAACCGGGCCTCCTGCTCGTGGTCGGATACGGAGAACCAATACTTGACGAGGAGGATCCCGTCCTCGACCAGCATCCGCTCGAAGAGGGGCGCCTGGTGCAGGAACCGGCGGTACTCGTCGGGGGTGCAGTACCCCATCACGCGTTCGACGCCGGCCCGGTTGTACCAGGAGCGGTCCATCAGCACCATCTCCCCCGTCGACGGCAGGTGCTCGATGTACCGCTGGAAATACCACTGGCCACGCTCACGGTCTGTCGGCACCGGCAGCGCGACGATCCGGGCGATCCGCGGATTCAGGTACTCCGTGACCCGCTTGATGGCCGAGCCCTTGCCCGCAGCATCGCGGCCCTCGAAGATCACGACGATGCGGGCGCCCGACTCGCGCACCCACTCCTGCATGGCGACGAGCTCCGTCTGCAGCCTGCGCAGCTCGGCGTTGTATTCGGCCTTGCGGATCCTGCCTGGTGTGGGTTTCTTCTTCGCCATCCCCGACCTTTCGTTCGCGTGATGACAGCCTAGGAGCCAGAACGACCCGGATGGCTCTATCCGGCGCGGGCGAGTCTGTCTATCCTGTTCCGAACAGTCGCGGGCGACAGGTTAGGAGCGGGATGGCGCTGGAACACCGCACCCTCATTTCCTCGGTCCAGCGCGCCCTGAGGATCGTTGACATCGTCTCGGGCGCCCCCCGGCCGATGCCCGTCAAGGCGGTCGCCCAGGCCTCGGGGCTCAGCCTCGGCACGGCGTACAACCTGACCAGGACCCTCGTGCACGAGGGCTATCTCGGCACGGAGCCCGACGGCCTCGTCCTCGGGCTCCGGTTCCCGAGCCTCCGCGACGCAGACGCCGGCGTCTTTCTCGCCCGGGTGCGCCACACCCTCCGCCAGGTTGCCGGGGAGAACGGCGCGACGGCGTACCTCGCGCGCTTCAGCGACGGGAGGGTGGGCCTCATCGACATCGTCGACGCCGCGGGCACCCCGAGATCCGAGCCGTGGACAGGGCTCAGCGCCAGCCCGTACGCCTCCGCACTCGGCCGCCAGATCCTCTCCCAGCTCAGCCGCGAGCAGCGCGCCGACTTCCTCGCCGCGCACGGCCGTCCGCCGGGGGCCCACGCCGCGCCGGGGGCGCCAGACGCCCGTGGCATCCCCGCCGCGCACGCTGCCCATGTCGCATACGCCGCAAACGGTTCGAACGCTGCGCACCTGGCAGGCCCGGCGAGCGTGACGAACGCGGGCACGGCCGCCGGCACACACACGGCAACGCACCTCTATGGCACGGTCACGCTCCCCCGCCCGGCGGATGCCCGCGGCACGCACCAGGGAGCGGCCCACGGCAACGCGTGCCTCGCGGTCCCGGTGCGGGCGCCCGGCGTGATCGCCGCCCTCGGTGTCGCCGTGATCGGGGAGTGGGGGACAGCCGAACTCGGCGCGCTCACGCTGCGGTTGCGCGCATCGGCGAACGCTCTCGCGGCGCAGCTCGGCGCCGAACGGCCCGTGCAGGCCCGTGCCTGAGCGGACGGCCGTTGTCGGGTGCTGCTACGTGGCCTCCGAGTCGAACGGAGCGGGTTCCGCCGGCGCGAGGGCGTTCTCCTTCGCCCGCTTCCTGGACAGGTATGCGCCGTTCGGGTTCGGCGACACCCGGGACACGACGGCGGACTGCTCCTTGACCGGTTCATCCTCGATGAGGGCCTCACGGATGATCCGGCGCGGGTCGTACTGGCGCGGGTCGAGCTTCTTCCAGTCGACGTCGTCGAATTCGGGGCCCATCTCGTCGCGCATGCGTTCCTTGGCGCCGTTGGCCAGGTCCCGGAGCTGCCGGACGAGCCGGGCGAGCTGGGCCGCGTAGTGGGGAAGCTTCTCGGGTCCGAGCAGGAAGACGGCGACGATCCCGACCAGGAGGAGCTTCTCGAACGTCAAACCAAGCATAGGTTGAGGATAACGCGCGGCGGGGCCTCCTCCGACCGGCGGGGAGCCCCCTTAAGCTGGACCCATACAAAACTGGAGTTGCACCGTGTCTGACAAAGATTTGAACTGGAAGTTTTCCGACGACTCTGTCGTTGAGAGCGAGGCCGTCATCCGGGCGCGCCAGCAGTCGCTCGAGCTCGGCATCGACGCGATCTCCCCGGCGGTCGGTGCCCAGTCGGCCGTGATCGCCGCAGCGACCGGAGCACGCAGCATCCTCGAGGTCGGCACGGGGGCCGGCGTCTCCGGCATCTGGCTCCTGACCGGGGCGCCAGGGGCTACCCTCACCTCGATCGACACCGAGGTCGACCACCAGCAGCACGCCCGCGCCCTGTTCACGGAGGCGAAGATCCCGGCGAACCGGGTACGGCTGATCACGGGCAAGGCAGCGGATGTCCTCCCCCGGATGAATGAGAACTCGTACGACATCGTCTTCATCGACGCCGACCCGCAGTCGGTCATCGAATACGTCGAGCACGGGCTGCGGCTGGCCCGGCCGGGCGGAACCGTGCTCGTGGCCCACGCCCTCTGGCGCGGCCGCGTCGCGAACCCGGCGCAGCGCGACGAGGTCGCCACCGGCTTCCGCACCCTGCTGAGCGAGATCAGCGGCTCGACCGCCGTGATCAGCGCCCTGTCGCCCGTCGGCGACGGCCTGCTGCAGATCACCAAGCTCCGCGCGTAGCGCACCGGCACGAAAAAGATCGGCCGCGCAGCAGGGCTGCACGGCCGATCCGTAATTCTCCTCGGTTACGAGGTGGAGACGTGATCTCCGACGCTAGGCAACCGGGCGTACTACGCCGGCGAGTGCATCGTGAAGCTCCTTGGCTTCCGCGTCGTTCACAGAGACGACGAGTCGTCCTCCGCCCTCGAGCGGAACACGCACAATGATCAGGCGCCCCTCCTTTACAGCCTCCATTGGCCCGTCTCCGGTCCGTGGCTTCATGGCCGCCATGAACTCCCCTTCCACTCATTCGTCTGAACTTCTATTATCGACCATCGCGGCCCGAGACGAAAATTCACGAGGTCCGGGCGGGTAACGAAGGCGGTCGCGCACGGTTAGGGCGGCGTCCAGTCCTTACCGTCGACGCCCCAGCAGATCAGCAGCCACCCCCACTGGCCGAGGACGCACAGCACCACGATCCCGATCCGGTACCAGAGCCGTTTCGGCTGCGCGATCGCGCCGAGCACCGGGAACATCGGCATCAGCAGCCGGAAGGTGCTCGATTGCGGGAAGAAGACCGCGAAGAGGTAGAGCCCGTATGCGGCGAGCCAGAATCTCAGGTCCACGCCGAGCCGGCGGACCGCGGGAGTGAACAGCAGGACGGCGAAGCCGACGACGAGCGCGAGCACCACGACGATGCCGAGCGGTGTGCCGAGCCACCAGATCCCGCCCTGGAACCAGGCTGTGAAGGGCACGAGTTCCTGGTAACCGATGTACGAGGACCGCCAGGCGAGCTCGGTGTCGGTGTATGCGGTCGCCGAGCCGGTCGCGATCCAGGCGATGAGCGGCCAGGCGAAGCCGCTGAGGGCGCTGAAGACGGTGACGGATGCAGCGGTGAGGCGTTCTGCCGCTGGGAACGGGTCGCTGCGACGGGTCAGCCAGCGATGCACGATGTGGAACCCGAGTGCGAGGGCGAAGGCGAGGCCGCTCGGCCGGGTGAACGCCATCACCGCGACCACGGGGAACAGCAGCACGTAGCGCCGTTCGAGGAGCAGCAGGAGGGCGAGGGTGAGGAAGAAGAGGTACATCGCCTCGGCGTAGCCGAACTGCAGGATCGGGGTCAGGGGCGCGACGCAGAACAGCACGACGGCGAACAGTGCGGTGCCGCGGCCCTGGACGCGCAGCATCAGCCGGTAGAAGACCAGGGTGGCCCCGAGGCTGAAGGCGAGCGAGACGACCACGGCGGCCGGCGCCCACGGCGCCCCGGTGAGGAACATCAGGACGCGCACGACGGCGGGGTAGCCGGGCAGGAACGCCCACGCGTTCTCGCCGATGTGGCCGGTGCTCGTGACGGGCAGCACCGCCGGGTAGCCGGACACGGCGACGATGTTGTACCAGCGGGCGTCCCAGATGTTGGCGAAGTCGAAGTACCCCGGGCTGGCGCCGGTCCACGGGTTCGCGCCCTGGACGCGCGCCAGGATCAGGACGAGGGTGGTCGTCACAACGCGGGACAGCACCCAGATGCCGGCGACACCGGCCCACCACGGGGCCAGCCGGGCGCGGGCCCGCCAGCGGGCCGGCAGCATCCGCTGCGCCGCCTGGGACGGCGGGACCCGCGGCGTTGGCGACGTCCCGCGCAGCGAGCGCGGCGGTCTCCCCCTCGGAGGACGAGGCGGGGCCTCCGCGGCCACGGCTAGAGCTTCCGGCCCGGGGCGGCGGTCAGCCAGGACCGGAGGGCGACCTCGCAGTCCGTGATCTGGTGCACGGCGACGCGCTCGTCGTCGGCGTGGGCCTTGAGCGGGTCGCCGGGCCCGTAGTTGACGGCAGGGATGCCGAGAGCGGAGAACCGGGCGACGTCCGTCCAGCCGTACTTGGGCCGGGCTTCGGCTCCGACGAAGGCGAGGAATTCCTGCGCGAGCGGGGCGTCGAGTCCCGGGCGCGCGCCCTCCGCGCGGTCGACGACGGTGATCTCGTACCCGGCGAACAGTTCGCGCACGTGCTCAAGGGCCTCCGCGGAGCTGCGGCTCGGGGCGAAGCGGTAGTTGATGTGCACCATGCACTCGTCGGGGATGACGTTGCCGGCGATGCCGCCGCTGATCCCGACGGCGTTCAGGCCCTCCCGGTAGACGAGGCCCTCGACCTCGACGGCGCGAGGCTCGTAGCCGGCGAGGACGGCGAGGATCGGGGCGGCCTTGTGGATGGCGTTCTCGCCCACCCAGCTGCGGGCGGAGTGCGCGCGCAGCCCGTGGGTGCGCACCTCGAACCGCAGGTTGCCGTTGCAGCCGCCCTCGACCTGGCCGTTGCTGGGTTCGCCGAGGATGGCGAAGTCGCCCTCGAAGAGGTCGGGGCGGTTCCGGGCGAGCCGGCCGAGGCCGTTGAGCTCGTCGGAGACCTCCTCGTGGTCGTACCACATCCAGGTCACGTCCAGGCCGGGGTCTGTGAGCTCGGCGGCGAGCTTCAGCTGAACGGCGACGCCGGCCTTCATGTCCACCGTGCCGCGGCCCCAGAGGTGCTCGACGCCGTCGACGGTCTCGAACCGGGTCGGCAGGTTGTCGTTGACCGGGACGGTGTCGAGGTGGCCGGCGATGATGACCCGCCGGTCGCGGCCGAGGCGGGTGCGGGCGACGACCGTGTCACCGTCGCGGATGACCTCGAGGTGCGCGAGTCCGGTGAGCGCCTGCTCGACGGCGTCCGCGAGGGGGGTCTCATCACCCGAGACGGACTCGATGTCGCAGATCGCCTGTGTGATCGAAACGGAGGACGCGGCGAGGTCGAGCTGGCGGGCGCGGCGGGTGCCCGCTGCATCCGGTGCAGGGTTCACGTACGGGTTCACCGGCGGGGATACGGGCACGGACACGGGCTGGGGGGTCGAAGGCACCCTACTAATCTAGAGGAATGACCGAGACAGAGTCCCCGCAGTCCGCCGTCCCCACCACCGCCTGGGGCTACGGCCTGGCCACCGTCGCCGAGGACGGCACGGTCCTCGAC
>NZ_JASJVF010000164.1:0-7567 GCF_035019805.1 Cryobacterium sp. 10I1 | reverse complement strand
CAGCGCCCGGGCCGAAGTAGTCGCTCGCGCGCACCTCCACAACCTGGATCTCCCCGCGCTTCGCGGCGGCGAGGGCGTCGAGGTCGTAGCCGTGCAGCGGCTGGCCGAGTTCGAGCATGACGTAGTTGGTCACGTCGACGACGAGCGAGATGGACCGCATGCCCGCGAGGGCGAGCCGGGTGATCATCCAGGCCGGAGTGGGCCGGGACGGGTCGACGCCGCGCACGGCGCGGGTCACGAAGACGCTCGCGCCCACGCGACCGCGGATGGGGGAAGCGTCGGCGAGCGTGACGGGGAAATCAATCGTGGAAACCGCGGTCACCGTCGCGAGGGCGGGGTCGCGGAAGGCGGCCCCTGTCGCGTGCGAGTATTCGCGGGCGATGCCGCGGATCGAGAACGCGTAGCCGCGGTCGGGGGTCACGTTGACCTCGACGGCGGTGTCGTCGAGTCCGAGGAGGGCGATCGCGTCGGTGCCGACCGGGGCGTCGTCGAGGCCGAGGTTCTTCAGGAGCAGAATGCCATCATGCTCGTCGCCGAGGCCGAGCTCGCGGGCCGAGGCGATCATGCCGTCGGAGACGTGGCCGTAGGTCTTGCGGGGCGCGATCGGGAACGGGCCGGGGAGCACCGCGCCGGGCAGGGTCACGACGACCTTGTCGCCGACGACGAAGTTGTGGGCGCCGCAGACGATGCCGTGCACGGCGGGGCCGCCGTCGGCCGCGGTTTCGTCGCCGGGCGCGACGCGCACCTGGCACCAGTTGATGATCTTGCCGTTGGTCTGCGGCTCTCCGACGAACTCGAGCACCTCGCCGACGACGATCGGGCCGGTCAGCTCGAAGCGGTGGATCTCTTCTTCTTCGAGGCCGACGCTCACGAGGGCGGCGTGTACGGCTTCGGGGGTCGTGCCGGGTTCGAGGTCGACGAATTCGCCGAGCCAGCTCAGGGGAACGCGCATCAGACGGTCATCCCGTACTGCTGGCTGAACCGTGCGTCGCCTTCGACCATGTCGTGCATATCCTTCACATCGTTGCGGAACATCAGTGCTCGTTCGACGCCGACGCCGAACGCGAAGCCCGAGTAGACCTCGGGGTCGATCCCCGCGGAGCGGAGCACGTTGGCGTTGACCATGCCGCAGCCGCCCCACTCGATCCAGCGCGCGCCGCCCTTGAAGGTCGGGTGCCAGACGTCGAGCTCGGCGCTCGGTTCGGTGAACGGGAAGTAGTTCGGCCGCAGCCGCACCTTCGCCTCCGGGCCGAAGAGGGCCTGCACGAAGTGGTCGAGGGTGCCGCGGAGGTGCGCCATCGTGAGCCCCTTGTCGACGGCGATGCCCTCGATCTGGTGGAACACGGGAGTGTGGGTCGCATCGAGCTCGTCGGTGCGGTACACCCGGCCGGGCGCGACGACGTAGACCGGCAGCTCGCGGGAGAGCAGGGCGCGCATCTGCACGGGCGAGGTGTGCGTGCGCAGCACGAGGTGTGCCTCGGGCGGGTCGATGAAGAAGGTGTCCTGCATCGCGCGCGCCGGGTGGTCCTCGTCGAAGTTGAGCGCGTCGAAGTTGAACCACTCGCTTTCGAGCTCGGGGCCTTCCGCGACCTCCCAGCCCATCGCGACGAAGACGTCGGCGACGCGTTCCTGCAGCAGGGCGAGCGGATGCCGCGCCCCGGCGTGCCAGGTCGACGCCGCTGCCGTGACATCCACCGTTTCAGCGGCGAGCTGTGCGGCGGCCTCTGCCGCGCCGATCCCCGCCTCGCGGGCGGAGAGGGCCTGGTTGACCCGGGCCCTGGCCTGGCCGACGAGCTTGCCGGCCGCCGCCTTCTGTTCCTTCGACACCGAACGCATCAGTGCGTTCAGGCGGGAGAGCGGAGACGCCTCACCGGCGTGTTCGCTCCGGGCCGCCTTGAGGGCGGACGAGTCGGCGGCGGCGGATATGGCGGCCAGGGCGGCGGTGACCGCCGCGGTCACGGCCGCTTCGGAGATTTCGGCCGGTGCGGGGTTTTCGGTGGATTCAGACACAAGTCCCAAGTTTAGTGCGTGGGCTTCGAACCGCTCCGCCGGGCGATCCGCCGGGCCAGCCACGACAGCGACAGGTTCATCGCGAGGTAGATGACGAGCACGACGAAGAAGAAGGAGAAGGAGTATCGGTTGCCGAAGAAGTTGGTCAGGTCACGCATGCTGCGCAGGAGTTCGGAGTATCCCACCACGAAGGCGAGCGAGGTGTCCTTGAGCAGCACGACGAGCTGGGCGATGATGATCGGCAGCATCTGCCGGAAAGCCTGCGGGAATTCGATCCGGAGTCGCGTCGCGATGGGGGTCAGGCCGATCGCGAGACCGGCTTCGCGCTGGCCGCGTGGGAGCGCCTTGATACCGGCCCGGAGGGCCTCGCCGATGATCGCGCCGTTGTAGACGGCGAGGGCGGCGACGCCGGCCCAGAACGATCCGGTTGAGAAGACGAGCAGGACGAACAGCATCATCAGCAGCACGGGCATGCCGCGGAAGAATTCGAGGACGACCGTGGTCGGCACCCGGATCCAGGCCGTGTCGGAGGCGCGGCCGAAGGAGAACAGCACACCGAGGACGAGGGCGAGGACGGCCGCGACACCGGCCATCTCGAGGGTCGCGAGCGCGCCGCGGCCGAGCGAGCGCCAGACCTCGAGGTCGTTGAAGACGTCCCAGCGGCTCAGGTCCCAGAGTCCGGGCTGCACGGCGCCGTTGGCGCTCGCCTTCGGGGCTCCCAGGGCGAGCACGAGGGCGACGACACCGACGGCGATCACGGCGACGCCGACGTAGGAGATGATGCGGGACATCCGCCGGGCCTTGGGGCCTGGCGCATCGTAGAGGACCGAGGTCATCGGAGCACCGCCACTCTCTTCTCGACCCGGCCGGCGATGATGCCGAGGGTCACGGTGATCAGCAGGTAGAAGACGGCCACCGCGAGCAGGATTGCGAGAACCTGGTCGCCGCGGTCGTTGGTGACCTGGCGGGCGGCGCCGAAGAGTTCGAAGACGAAGAAGGCGCCGGCGACGGAGGTGTTCTTCGCGAGGGCGATGAACACGTTGATCAGGGGCGGCACGACCATCCGCAGCGCCTGCGGCAGGATCACGAAGGCGAGCGACTGGCCGAAGCCGAGCCCGATGCTGCGGGCGGCCTCGGCCTGGCCGACGTGCACGCCGTTGATACCGCTGCGCACGGCTTCGGCGACGAACGGCGAGGTGTAGACGGTGAGGCCGATCGCTGCGAGCGTGAAGTAGCCGGGCGAGAACTGCAGGTATGGCAGCAGGAACGCGCAGAAGAAGAGGATCAGGGTCAGGGGTGTGTTGCGGATGATCTCGGTGTAGACCGTGGCGAAGCCGCGGAACGAGCCGATGGGCGAGATGCGCAGGCCGGCAACGATCAGGCCGAGAATGAGTGCGCCCACCCCGGAGATGACGAGCAGGCCGAGGGTGTTTCGAAAGCCTTCGAGGAAGACCGGCAGGTTATCGATGACTGCGTCCATGCCTCAACTCCTCTTCTATGTCTGTGTCTGTGGGTGTCGGTGGGTGCATTCGAACGCGAGGCCGGGCGTATGCCGCATCAGGCATCCGCCCGGCGTCGCGCGGGTTCTAGTAGCGGTTGATGGTCGGCGGGGTGGGGGTGTCGAGGACCTTGCCTGCGGTGGCCTCCCAGGCCGCTGCCCAGGTTCCGTCGGTGAAGGAGGCGTCCAGGGTGTCGTTGATGAAGGCGCGGAATTCGGTGTCGTCCTTCTTCAGCCCGATGCCGTACGGCTCCTTGGTGAATGGCTTGCCGACGACCTCGAATTCGCCGGAGTTCTGGTCGGCGAGACCGGCGAGGATGACGTTGTCGGTCGTGACCGCGACGACTTCACCGCTGCGCAGCGGGCCGAGGCAGTTGGAGTAGGTGTCCGTCGCGATCACGTTGGTCGTGTACGCGGCGATGTTCTTCTCAGAGGTCGAGCCGCTCACGGTGCAGACCGGCTTCCCAGTGAGGTCTTCTGGCCCGGTGATCTTGTTCGGGTTCCCGGCGAGCACGAGCAGGTCCTGTCCGGCTTCGTAGTACGGGCCGGCGAAGGAGACGACCTCCTTGCGCTTGTCGTTGATCGTGTAGGTCGCGATGACGATGTCGACCTGGCCGTTCGTGATGAACGGTTCCCGGTTGGCCGACACGGTCTCGACCCAGTTGATCTTGTCCGCTGCGATGCCGAGCTTGGCCGCGATGAGCTTGCCGATCTCGACGTCGAATCCGACGGGGCCGTTCGGGCCCTTGAGTCCGAACAACGGCTGGTCGAACTTGGTGCCGATGGTGATCTTGCCTGCTTCGGCGAGCTTGGCCATGGTCGTGCCCGGCGCGAACGTCGGGGTGGCGGCGACGGGGGCCGCAGAGGGGGATGCACCGGAGTCGGTGCAGGCGCTGAGCGTGAGAACGCTCGCGAGGGCAATGGCAGAAATCACTAGACCTTTATTGAGTCGCATGGTGTCCTCCTGGGTGCTGTGTGCGGGGATCGCCGGTCGTGTGACCGGCAAGTACTGCGGGAAGAGGATCCTCAGTGCGCGAGGATCTTCGAAAGGAAGTCTTTGGCGCGGGTGGTCTGCGGGTTGGTGAAGAAACGGTCCGGGGTCGATTCCTCGACGATCTCGCCCTCGGCCATGAAGATGACCCGGTTGGCGGCCCTGCGGGCGAAGCCCATCTCGTGGGTGACCACGATCATGGTCATTCCGTCGTTGGCGAGATCGATCATGACCTCGAGAACCTCGTTGATCATTTCGGGGTCGAGTGCGCTCGTCGGCTCGTCGAGGAGGATGACCTTGGGTTCCATGGCGAGGGCCCTGGCGATCGCGACGCGCTGCTGCTGGCCGCCGGAGAGCTGAGCGGGCATCTTGTGGGCCTGGTCGGCGACGCCGACCCGCTCGAGGAGGGCCATCGCCCGGGTCTCGGCGTCGGCCTTGGACAGCCCGCGCACCTTGATCGGCCCGAGGGTGACGTTCTGCAGCACCGTCATGTGCGCGAACAGGTTGAACGCCTGGAAGACCATGCCGACGTCTGCCCGCAGCCGGGCCAGGCCCCTGCCCTCTTCGGGAAGGGCCTGACCGTCGATCGTGATGACGCCGGAGTCGATCGTCTCGAGGCGATTGATCGCCCGGCAGAGCGTGGACTTGCCCGACCCGCTCGGGCCGATGACGACGACGACCTCGCCACGGGTGACGACGGCGTTGATGTTCTTGAGGACGTGCAGCTCGCCGAAGTGCTTGTTGACATCGGTAACGACCACGAGGGGCTCGCCCCGACGCACCGTGATGTTCGACGTAGCCGGCGTGGGATCTGTAGGCTCCATATCCCCCAATCTAGGGGAAATTGTTAGCAGCGCAAACCAATCCGCACGCCGGCGGGCCCGGTTCCCGCGACTAGCTGCGCTGCGCGAAGGCGCTTTCGTACAGGCAGACGGATGCCGCGGTCGCGAGGTTCATCGATTCGGCGTGGCCGTAGATCGGCACGGTGATCGAGCGGTCGACGAGGGCCAGGTCCTCATCGGTCAGGCCGCGGGCCTCGTTGCCGAACAGCCAGGCTGTCGGCGCGAGAAGGAGTCCCTGATTGCGGGCGGCGAGCAGGTCGGTGCCCTTGATGTCGGCGGCGAAGATCTGGAGGCCGGCGAAGCGGGCGCGCTCGCGGACGTCGTCAAGGGTGACGCCGACGGCGACGGGCAGGTGGAAGATCGAGCCCGTGGACGAGCGCACGACCTTGGGGTTGTAGAGGTCGACGCTGCGACCGGTGAAGATCACGGCGTCGGCGCCGGCGGCATCCGCTGCCCGGATGATCGTGCCGGCGTTGCCCGGGTCGCGCACCTCTTCGAGGATCGCGATGAGCTTCGGTTCCTTGGCGAAGATCTCCTTGACCGAGGTGGGGAACTGGTGGCAGACCGCGACGAAGCCCTGCGGGGTGACGGTGTCCGCCATCGTCTCGAGGACCTGCTCGGTGACGAATTCGACGTCGACGCCCGCATCGACGGCGGTTTCGGCGATCTCGGGGTGGCGCTCGAGGGCCGTCGGGGTTGCGTACAGCTCGACGACGAGCTCCGGACGGAAGTTCAGGGCCTCGGCGACGGCCTGCGGGCCCTCGAGAAGGAACAGCCCGGTCTCGGAGCGCGCGGCCCGGTTCGACAGCTTCGCAACGGCCCGCACGCGCGGAGAACGGGGATTATCTAACATGCTCCCAGCCTACTTGCCGGGGCTGTGGCGGCGCGGTTGCCGCGCTGACAGCCGGCCATAGCCATCTCATAGCGCCGGCATAGCTGGCCCATGGACGCACTCGGCAAGCTCAAAGGATCAACCTTTGGAGGAGCCATGACCGGCCACATCGTTCCGGGTCACGTGACCCGCCCACCCGTATCCGTGCCGCGCACATCCGGCGCGACCACAGGGTCCAGCACGTCCGGCGCCGCCGCGCCGTCGACGGCGCGCCGCGGACTGATCGCCCGGATCATTCTCGGAGAGCACACGGACGCCGCCTGGATCCGGCCGTCGTTCTGGGCGCTCCTGATCGTCACCGGCCTGCTCTACCTCTGGAACCTGAGCGAGAGCGGCTGGGCGAACAGCTTCTACGCCGCCGCGGTGCAGGCAGGGTCCAGGAGCTGGACCGCCCTGTTCTTCGGATCTCTCGACTCCTCGAACTTCATCACCGTCGACAAGCCGCCGGCATCGCTCTGGGTGATGGGGCTCTCGGCGCGGATCTTCGGTTTCTCGAGTTGGAGTGTGCTCGTGCCGCAGGCGCTGATGGGCGTCGCGGCCGTCGCCCTCGTCTTCGCGACCGTGCGGCGCAGCCTCGTGGCCTTCGGCCAACGGCTGGGCGCCGTCGGCGGGCTCGTGGCCGGCGCGGTGCTCGCGTTCACGCCCGCCGCGGCGCTGATGTTCCGCTTCGACAACCCCGATGCACTCCTGACGGTGCTGATGACGGCTGCCGCGTACTGCGTGGTCCGCGCGCTGCCCGCCGCGAGCTGGCGCTGGCTCGCCCTCGCCGGCGTCGCCCTCGGCTTCGCCTTCCTGACCAAGATGCTCCAGGGCCTCCTCGTGCTGCCGGCCTTCGGCCTCGCCTACCTGCTCCTGGCGAATACGACCGTCTGGCGCCGCCTCGCACACCTCGGCGTCGCCGCGGGCGCCCTCGTCGTGTCGGCGGGGTGGTGGGTGCTCGCGGTCGCCCTGTGGCCGGCATCCGCTCGCCCATACATCGGCGGGTCCACGGACAACACCGTGCTCGACCTCGTCTTCGGCTACAACGGCCTCGGTCGGATCTTCGGGGCGACCGCAGGCGGCGGCGGAAACGCGGGGGGCAGCACGACAGCCGCGGCCGGCTCGAGCTTCGGCGGAGCGACCGGGCTCAGCCGCCTGTTCAGCAGCGAGATGGGCCTCGAGATCTCGTGGCTGCTGCCGACGGCGCTGCTCGCCCTGGTCCTCGGTCTCTGGGCCACCCGGAAGCGGCACCGTACCGACGGCGCCCGCGCTGCTCTCGTGATCTGGGGCGGCTGGCTGCTCGTGACGGGACTCGTCTTCAGCTACATGAGCGGCACCATCCACCCGTACTACAC
>NZ_JASJVF010000163.1:0-7749 GCF_035019805.1 Cryobacterium sp. 10I1 | reverse complement strand
GTCAGCGCGGAGGTAGGCGTAAACGGTTTCGCGGCTGATACCAAAATCTCGAGCCAGAGCAGCCTTCGGCACGCCGGCGGCCGCCTTCTCACGCAACTCCGCAGCCCGGGCCGCATCCAGAGATGGCGCGCGGCCTCGGTACACACCACGCCTCTTCGCCAGGGCAATACCCTCGCGTTGTCGTTCGCGGATCAGGGACCGCTCGAACTCGGCAAAAGCCCCCATCACGTTCAGGAGCAAGTTCGCCATCGCATTGTCCTCGCCGGTGAAAGAGAGTTGCTCTTTCACGAACTCGACCCGGACATTCTTCGCCGTGAGCCGGCGCACGATCGAGCGGAGATCCTCCAAGTTACGGGCAAGGCGATCCATCGAGTGCACGAGAACGGTATCGCCGTCCCTGACGAACTTGATCAACTCCTCCAACTCGGGCCGATTCAGGTCCTTCCCCGACGCCTTGTCCTCGAACACACGGTCGACGTCGACACCATCAAGTTGACGGACGGTGTTCTGATCGAGGGTACTAACTCGCACGTATCCAACTCGTTGACCCGTCATAGGCACCCCACGCTTTCTGTCAGGTTGAACTCTAAGACCCGACAATGAGGGCTGTCAGACAATCCAAATATAACCCTATCCTGACGGCATTGAATACATACGCCTGACGTCTAGCTGGGGTGTACCCCAAACCGAAACGCAGCAGTAAGCCTATGGGCATCTTGCCTCCCTGAAATTCCAGGGGTCCCACACCCGCACCAAGTCGAACCTCCTGGGCCTCGACGACGCTTGACGATGCATGGCAGGATTCGTCGACGGCTCCAACCGCGCCCAGCGTCTCACCGACATCGGACTCGACACCCCCGTCGACGTCCACTACGCACTCGCGGTTACCTGCATCAGTTCATGAGAGCGGGAACATCTCCCTGAACCGTGCATATGCTTCTGCATCCATCGCCAGATGAACGTACGCCTGCTCACGCCGCACCCCCTCGAGCTGAGTGTCAGAGGTAGCGGGCACGCGGGAGAGAATGGCCTTTCTGGTGAGTTCCGTAAGGGGTTCGCCAAGGGCCTGACGAAAGTTGAAGCCTAGAATTTGGAGCACTTTCACCGTGTCTACTGACAGCAGCGGCGCGAACGCGTCAATCTGTGCCAGCTGTCCCTCGCCGCCTTCTCCAGAATTCTGGGCCAGTTTCCGAAGCATTGGCATGATCGTGTCCGTGATGTATCGAACGTCCTGATCCGTGAGTCGCTGCGCTATGAGCTCCTCTTGGTATGCCTGTGCAATGCGGGTCAGTTCAGACTTGTCGGCGACAAGGTCTGAAATGATCTCCTCCAGGCCTGCAACGATCTGGTCGTTCTTTCTTGCTGTGAGAAGTGCGCGTACTTTGTCATCGATAGCAGTGGCTGTATTGCGCGCGAGACTTTCAGCAAGTCGAACGCCGAGTTCGACCGCTTCGGGCGGGATGTCCATGAGTTTCTTTCCTGTCGGATTGTGTACTCAGTCTGTCAGGAACGATTGACTGGCCCTTCGCTGTACCGAGGTGCCATCGACTCCATCTGCTCCATCACAATTTTGATGGCCACAGGCTGGCGGGAAAGATCCTGTAAACGATGTCCTGAGTGAGGTTGCAAACGATGTCCTGTGACATCACATACCTACAACGCGGACTCGCGCTACCACCAAGCGCTACTCGCCACCCACCCACATTCCGACCTGGGATCACCTCGCTGCCATCCTGGGCCGCACCGATTTCCTTTACATCGCCGACTCCAAACTCGCCTCGACCGCTGCGATGACCCACATTCACTCGCGCGGCGGGCGATTCCTCACGGTGTTGCCACGCTCCCGCAGGGAAGACAGCTGCTTCCGGGACTGGGCCGCGACCCACCCGCCAACCTGGACCGAAGCGCTCCGCCACCCCGCCGGTCGACACGACAAACCCGACCAGCGAGCCAAGCGCCCGGTTGCTACGATCAGCGCAATAGCACCGATTAAGCGAGTGATAATAGCGCGGCTAACTTTCGCTTGAGCCAGTTTGCAGATGCTTCGTCCGCAATACTTAGGAGCAGCGTGTCACGACGAGCGGAATCCGTGGCCTGCTGGTCAACTAGCCGTTTGTACGCTGAGGCAGCGGCCAAACCGTTGACACTCCTATTGAGCAGCCACTGACCTTGCTGCTTGCGAGGAAAAAGCAGGACAAAGAGGCAACCCCCGCCAATTAAAAGGCTTCCAAAACCAGCCCAGAGCCCATGGTTGACGAACATTACGTTCACGATGAGCGCCGCGATGGTTAGATATACGCCCAGTGCCGGAGCCCATGTCATGAATTGGGACTTCGTCGTATCGATATATGTAGTGACAAGGACTAACCAACCGAACAAGAGAACAACCAGGCTGGCTGCGAAACCCAATATCAACACGATGAAGAAAATATCCAGAGATTTTTCGGTTCTCAGCGACACCGCAACCCCTGCTGCTGTCAGTGCGATCGCGATCGCGCTGGTCAGTATGGCAACCCACCACGGCCGCAACGAACGCTCTCCTAGAGTGCTCATCCGCTCCTTTCGGAGGAGCATTGAGGCGTCCAGTTCTATGAGCTGTTCATCGTCGCTAAA
This sequence comes from Cryobacterium sp. 10I1, assembly GCF_035019805.1. NCBI lineage: Bacteria > Bacillati > Actinomycetota > Actinomycetes > Micrococcales > Microbacteriaceae > Cryobacterium > Cryobacterium sp. 10I1. The sequence continues at coordinate 5,136 of NZ_JASJVF010000163.1, read as the reverse complement.
AGCGACGTAACGCCCTATAAAAAGAGCGAGGAAGCCAATTAAGACCGTCGCTGGGACCAGCGCAAGAAACAAGGCCCAGTCAGGTGACGTGGCTGCGTAGATCCCCACGTATACCGCAATCAGAACACCTGCCGTTCCCAGCAAAAGGCCGGTCCCTCCGAGAACTCGTCGAAGCCTGTCGGCCTCGACGGCGTCAGAGTGGCCGTTGCCAGCCAGAGCGGCAGCGAGAAAACCGAGCAGCGCGGCGATGATTACCGGAATTACCCACCCGAGATGCGCGGCAAGAGTCTTGCCGCCCTCAACGAGCGTGACCAAAGGGTTCTGTTGATCAAGATTCAATTTAATCAGCACCGGCAAGCCGAGCCCAATCACCATGAGCGTTACGGCGGGCGCGGCGGCAAACAGCGCGGTTTGCCGGTAGCTAAGCGGCTCAACCAGAAATCTTTTCGCTGGAGCGGATTGTTGGTTGGCCATTCGCCAATCAAAGCAGACCAAGCGTCAGGCCGGTGTTGCCGCGGCCTCAAGATCACGAATCCGGCAGAACTCAGATCATGGTCATCTGTTTGATAAGTCGGACATTCGCTGCTCTGACAAATTTTCGCCGCGTCCGTCGAGGGCGGAACACCCTTGCTACGGTCTTGATCGCCGTGGGCTGATCCCGCGGTTTTTCTTGGGTGTTGCGCCGGCCAACTGGTCGGCTGCTTCGTGGGGGTAGAGCGCCAGGGACGCGCCGTCTATTCGTACTATCGGCCGCTCGGTTCCAGACTAGATTTCGTGGTGCTCGGTGTCCGTTAAGGGATCGCCGCACACAGTCGCGCGGCCGCGGTAAGGATCTGGGCGGTCGTCCGCGGGTCATCACCGACAGCCAAATCCGCAACGCCCGCCGACTCATTGAGGGCGGAGAGAAAGCGGTTCAGGTCGGGCTTAACCTCGGAATGTCGCGAGCTACCTTTTACCGCCGCGCCCGAGTTCTGGGGCTACTGCCAGATCAATTTGATGACGAGACCCTGACAAGCACCATCGCCAGATAAGGGTCGTGACCTATCCGAGAACGGTCGCTTGACCCCGCTCTCCGAGCGAGGCATGGAGATACACTCAACCTCTCCCGACCAGGTTCAGGCTGACCCCGACGGTGCGACCCTCGTTAGTAGTTCGATCGCAGAGAGCGTTACCCAGAAGATCCAGTCAAGATAATCATCGCCGTAGTCGCCCTTTTGCGACTTGTTGGTGTGCCGCAAGGCGAACTTGTTGAAGATCTGGAAGAGATCGCTCTCGTCACCGGAAGCAAACTGGATTTCCTTGTATCGCTGCCGCTGACTCTCCACGACACCCGCGAGTTGCGTGACCGCAGCTCGTCGCTGGTTAGACGTTGACGAGCGTCCTCGATAGAGGCGGATCGCATCAGCGATCGCACCGTCCTGGGTCTTAGTCCCCGGCGCCGCGGCAGCCAACTGATCAGCGAGCGGGTCGAGCGACAGTGCCGACTGTCTAATCAGATGGCCTTGCTCGCTTGCAGTGTTCCCGAGCCGAAGACCAACGCCGTACCGCGTGAGCAGGGCATTAACGTACCAACGGTAGACAACGGCGCCGGACTGCTTGTTGTGATCGTTGTGGTGGTACCCGCAGCCGCTGAACTGGTGGAACCAGCGAGTACGCGGTCTCTGCGCTTGATCGTGAAAGTACTCGATCACCGAATACAGGACGTCATCCGAAACAGTCCCGTCCTCCAAATCCGACGGCCAATTGATGGCGGCATGGATTGCACGACTAATCTCGTGGCTCGGGTCGAGTTCCCACGATTCGCTGTCATCGACACACTGCTCGCGTAACACTTTCGGAAAATAGTTCAGTGTCCGCAGATCCGTGACAAGTTCAAGGAAGGATCGAGAGAGCGGCGAGCTTTCTGTCACGGCGCCGACGCCTACAGTGCGCTCGATCCAGTATTTGCGGGGCTCGAATCCATGAAGCTTCGTTGGCTCCTCAAGCAATGTAGTCAACACACGACTCGCCTGCTCACTATTAGTGGGTCCAGGAGTCCAGCCCGAGACATCGGTCTGCTCGAGGCTCACGGCGATATCGCCATCAACGAAAGCTTCCGAGAACAAGGTGGCCACCATGTTGATGAAGGCAGTGTCGGACTTCTGCTGAGCGATCCGGTTTCCCTCCCAAAGAAAGAGTTCTTTGGGCCATCGAAGGCTGAAATCGAAATCATTGAGGTCCACAACACCCGCCCCTTCCAGGGCCCACAGGTTTGCAGCTCAAGGCAGTGGAACCGTCAGTGAATGGTCTTGCCGTAGCAGCGCTCACTGTTGGGCGATTCGCAGCGGCGGTAGCTCGTTCACGATGCGCGCTGTTTCCAGGCTGATCGTGACGATGCGCTGCAGCAGAGTGAGGATGTAGGTGGGGTTATCGCGTTCGCTCACCCAGTCGTTGGGGTCATTGCGGATCCCGCTGGGGCCGTCGACCTTCACCTGGTAGCGCTCGATGATCCACTCGATCGCCGACCGGGAGCCGAGCAGGTACTCCTGCGCCTCTGGCGGGATGCCGGTGATCGCGGTGCTGTCGTTGTAGCGGATGGTCGTTTTGTCCCATGCTCCCGCCTTGCCGCCGAACCGCATCTTTGAGACCCGGTAGTCCGGGTCGGCGGCCGTCAATCTAGTGATCGTCAGCGGGTACGGTTCGACCGACTCGTAGCCGAGGTGCAGTTCTGACAGATGCCGCCCGGCCTCACTAAACGCGATGAAATCCTCCGGCTCGGCAAGTATGGGAATGCGTGGCAGCATCTTCTTCAGATCTGACGCGTAGGTCGCGCGATAGTCCGAGGAGTGCAGCAGGCCATAGACGAAAAAGAACACGTCGTCCTTCGAAACGTTGGCACCGTAGCGGTGTCGGTAGTCGGTGAGGATCTCGTCGTTGATGTTATCGACACGCATGAAATCGTCCTCGTCGCCGAACAGAGCTGCCTGCGCCGGGCGCGACTCATACGTGTAACGGGGGAAGAATTGACCGCCCTCCGAGCCCCACAAATTCAAGTCAGGTATTGAGCCAACCGCGAGAACCGCGAAAGGCTTCTGCGCTCCGAGCCCGGTCAGATAAAGGCCGAAATTTTCGTGCCCTGAGGTTGGGAACATCCTCGGTATTTGTGATCGCTCATGATTGAGCATGCTCGCGAAATACACGTTCTGCTTGTTGAACGGTCGATACATGGCGACGGTGAAGTTGGACTCTTCCTCGGTTAGACGTGTGCTCCTTCCCAGTGCATTCCGGAGACTCCGCGCCCAGCTGATACGGGTCGGATCACGATCAATGAAATCTTCCACGGGGAGCGGCTTACCGGCCTCCTCCCAGCGATCGACTTCGTCGTTGTACGCCTCAACGGTTTTCGCTACATTCGACGTCAGGGCGGCTTCAGACGAGTTGTAGACCCACGCGTCGCGGCCTGTCTCGAGTCCGCGGGAGTAGGTGGCGAAGATTGGATTGGCGCCCTTCGTTTTGTCGCCGATCGGGGTGAAGCTTGCGAAGACGTCGTTTCGTTGGTTGAGCCAGTCCCCGGCTGCGTTCGGTGTCAGTGTTGTCCAGGGGACGTCACTCATGGTGCCGTACCGTTTGATCATCGCGAGCTTGTCCTCGCGGCTGAGGTAGTCGCCGATGTCCCGGTAGTGCAGCTGGCCGTTCGTTGATGATTTCGGGTTCTTCACCAGAATCGAGATCGCAATCGTCGCCCGACTCCCCTCGCCGAAGACTTTTCCGCCTTCGCGACGTGATTGTTCTCCTGAGGTTCGCTGATTGCCTCGTAGGTTGAAGATGTAGAGGGAGCTGAACTCGGCCGTCAGGGTCTTACGGAGTCCGTCGGCGGTGTTGCCGTCGATGAAGCCGCCGTTGGAGACGAAGGCCACGACGCCACGATCCTTGAGACGGTCGCTGGCCCAGCGGATGGATCGGATGTAGGAGTCATAGAGGCTGTTCTTGTTCTGAGCGGTCGACAGGGCCGCATACGTGGCAGCAATGCGAGCATCCAAGAACGGGTACTTCAGGTTTTGGTTGTTTTCGTTGCCGCTGTCTTGGCCGGCGGAGTAGGGCGGGTTGCCGACGATGACGCGGATGTCGAGGGCGTTTTGTGCTTTGGCGCGGTCGTTGTTGTCGCCGAAGATCCCGCGGTCGTCGTAGCGGTCGTCATCCTCAGATGACTGGAAGGTGTCGGTGAGGACGATGCCTGGGAAGGGCTCGTAGGTGGTGTCCTGGCCCGCGGGGATGAGGCCGTGGTAGGTGGCTTCGATGTTGACGGCGGCGACGTAGTAGGCGAGGAGCACGATTTCGTTGGCGTGCAGTTCGTGCCGGAATTTCCGTTGAAGGTCTTCGGGTTTGATGAGGCCGGATTGGAGGAGCCGGACGATGAACGTGCCTGTCCCGGTGAAGGGATCGAGGATGTGGACGCCTTCGTCAGAGAGGGTGGCGCCGAATTCGGTCCGGAGGACTTCGTCGGCACTGTGGAGGATGAAGTCGACGATCTCGTTGGGCGTGTAGACGATACCGAGGCGTTCGCTGGTGCCTTTGAACGCACCGGCGAAGAACTTCTCATACAGCCGCTTGATGGTCGTCTGCTTGCCGGCCGCGTCGGTGATACCGTTGACGCTTTTCCGCACGCTGGCGTAGAACGCGTCAAGTTCTTCGGTTTCGGTGTCCAGCCGGGTGCCCTCGAGGGCGTTGACCATGCTCTGCATGACCAGGGAGACCGGGTTGTGTTGGCTGAACCCGTAGCCCTCGAACAGGGCGTCGAAGACTGGTTGGGTGATGAGGTGCTGGGACAGCATCTCGATCGCGTCCTTCTCGCTGATCGACGGGTTCAGGTTGTCGCGGAGACCGCCCAGAAAGGCCTCGAAGGTGGCACGGAGCCTTTCGTCCGACCCGTTGACCAGGTTGGTGATGCGGGTTTGGTGGCGGGCGGCGATGTCGGAGACGTTGTGGGCCCAGTTCTCCCAGTAGTCGCGCTCCCCCACTTTCTCGACGATCTTGGCGTAGATGGCTTCCCGCCAGTCAGCGCCGATCTGGGCCCAGTCCATCGGCACCGACGACCAAATCCAAATTATCGACGTCCGCGACCGCAGCAACGCCAGCGGGGAAAGCTCCCTCCAAGAC
>NZ_JASJVF010000162.1:0-7781 GCF_035019805.1 Cryobacterium sp. 10I1 | reverse complement strand
GATGGGGCTCGGCGAACGGCGCTGCCCGATCGCGGTCGCGGCCGCGGTCGCCAGCTACCTCGCCGGCGAGACCGCCGGCCAGTGCGGCCCCTGTGTCAACGGGCTCCCGGCGATGGCCGCCGTGCTCGGGCGTCTCGCTACCGGGGACCGCGACCCGGGGCTCCCCGGGGAGGTGCGCCGCCTCGCGGCCATCGTCACGGGGCGGGGCTCCTGCAACCACCCGGACGGCACCGCCCGGTTCGTGCTCAGCACGCTCACGGTGTTCGCCGATGACGTCACCGCGCACCTGAACGGGCACTGCCGAAAGGACCACCGATGAATCTGCGCACCCCAGAGGCCCGCGGCCCGGCCGCCGCCCTCCTGCACATCGACTGGACGAGGTGCGACGGCCGCGGGCTCTGCACCGAGATCCTGCCGGAACTGCTGGCCCGCGACGACTGGGGCTACCCGCTCGCCTACGGCTACGGTTCTGCCGGCGCCGGCTCGAACGTGCCGGTCCCGGACACCCTGCTCGCCGCGGCAGCGGATGCCGTGTCCCTCTGTCCACGCCAGGCGCTCACCCTCGTCGACCCCTAGTTCCTCGCCGGTCGCGCCAGCGCAGAGAGGGCCCGTCGACGGGGGAGTGACGTAGGCTCGGATGATGACAAGGCCCGGCCACAGCCCATTTTTCTGGATTCCCGCCCTCGTTGCCTCCGCATGGTGGGTCGCTTGTTCTGTACTCAATAACACTGCTCACCCACTAGTCTGCTCAGATGGGACAGACTAACCGACCGGGTCGCGACTGGTTATTGATCACCACGTCGGCGGGTTCAAGGGTTCGCGAAAATTGTCATCCGATGCTCGTTGAATACGTCGACCTTCCGGCCCGCGAGCGTCGACTTCTTATCAAGGACAGGACGCCGATACTCGTCGCGCCAGACCTGACGATCGATCCTCGTCTCGTCAAGTACTTCGCTCGCTCCGACTTCGCTGACCGGGCGGCGTCCGGCCGCGTGACCTACGCACTGGAGATCAAAACATGGTTGGCGTTCCTGTGGGCACGCGACATGCGGTGGGATGAAGCATCAGAGGACGAGTACATCGACTTCAAGCGTTGGCGTACGGACCCCGATTTGCATGAACCTATGGTCGGTGAAGTGCCGCCGGTCGTCACTGGAGCGACCTTCATGAAGGCCAGATTCGCGCTAGATCACTTCTACGCTTGGGCTAAGCGGCAGGGCCACGTGTCAGCGTCCCCGGTCCCACCAGACCGAGCCGTCGGCCACCCCACGCGTAGCCCTCACGGATCGAGCGTAAGACCTCAGCGTTCGAAGTGGGTGACCCCCAACACCTACCAAACGTGGCGAGATGTTGGCCTACGTGGATTCCGATTGGAGCGTTCAGGAAAAGGAGTCGCGCCCGCAGCGATGGAACCGAAGTGGCGGGGCGGACGGAGCCAGCAACGCGATGAAGCGTTCTGCGACCTGATGATCACGTCTGCGATGCGTCGCGGGGAACAGAGCACGCTGCTGCTTTATGACGTTCCGGGTGAATCGGTCGAGGTGAGCCTGGCTAGGGCGGTCACCAAGTACAACACGACGCGGGTTTTCACTCCCCTACCGGACATGCTCGCCAAGGTTCAGGAGTACATATTCGGTGGACGGGACAGAGCTTTACGACGTGCGCAACGCGCCGAACGATACGAGGCCTTTCAACAGTCGACAACGTTGTTGATCGTCGACGGCGTTGAGACCAAGGGCAGCCGTCTCCGGTACGTCCTCGATACTGGGATTGCTGGCTTCGTTGACGACCTGGATGAAGCCAAGCGGCGGCGCCTGTTCCGCCGAGATGATCGCGGCCGCTTAGAGCCCCTCTCGGTATGGCTGGGTGACGATGGAATCCCGATGACCCCAAGAGGTTGGAACAGCGTCTGTCGAAGAGCCGATGCACGGGTTCTCCGCGAGTACCAGCGCCTCGGCCTTCCACCCCACACGAGCATCAGCCTGTCTCCGCACTCGCTCCGCTTCTCCTTCGCGCTCTACCTACTGGCAGCCCTCCATCGACGCATCGACGAGCGTGAGTCGTACCGCGCAAGTGATTCGTACGATGAGCGTCGGTACGAGGCCGCGTACGACATCGTGCGCGACATGCTCGGGCACAGCCGCGTGGCGACCACGAAGAACACCTATCTTGAGCCGATCAAGGGCATGCGTCGGTCGGTTCTTTTCGATACCGCTTCAGCGAGCGAAGACCTCGGTGCACTGATCAGTCGACTGGCAGTGGGAGCCGATGCCATCCTTGATTCTGGAACTGTGTTCGAGAAGGTCGGCTAGTGCCGCGGAAGGCGGCGATGCCCCCGAAGGGGATGGCCTTCCCGTCGGCTGTGAGCGACAGTGGACTGAAGGTCACCTGGACGGTAGACGAACCGAGGCGTCCTCAAGATGTCATCGACCTTACCGACTGGCCGGGCGCTCTGACTCTTCGGCAAGAGGCCGCTCAAGGCCTTGCTGTCCGCGTTGGACCCACAGGGACCTGGAACTCACGGGAGGGTGTCCGTCGCGCGTTGTTCGACGTTCGATCATTAGTGCGGTGGTGCGAGGAAGAAGGCGTTGAGTCCTTCAGGGATCTGACGGAGGCTCACTGGGCGGCTTGGGGAGTACATCTAGAGGCCACCCGCACAGATCACGGCAGGCTGTCAGTCTTGGGGATAGCCCGCACCTTCTTACAAGGCGTCGAGGTGCTGCCACAACGATCGCGCTGGGCCATCTCACAACGCATCGGTACGACACAGACACCACCGCAGCCGACATACGACCGCGCTGAGTTTCGAGCGCTGGAGCGGGCCGCGCACCGGGCCATGGCGACCGCGCGGAAGAGGATCGTGGACAACTTCGAGTTCGCCTTTGCACAACCCGCGGACCTGCCGAACGACGAGGCGCGTGCACGGTCAGCCACCATGCGCAGTTGGCTGGACGGGACTGCTCCTATGCCAAGTGAGAAACGGTCTGATCTCATGCTGACGGCAGCTGAGTCCGTAGCAGCCGCCACGCTGATGACGTGCAAGGAAGGCTTCAACCTTTCCACGCTGACCCGGCTTAAAGTAGCCGACAAGACCGCCTCGCAAGGCGACGTGGACTTCGATATCTTCACGGCTGACCTCGACAAGCCTCGGCGAGGACCATCGCGCCGGCACTTTCCTGGTGTCTGGCCGGACGACGGTCCAGGCACGATGGGACGTGTTTACCGATTGGTCGAGGATGCCACCGAACCGACGCGCGTATACCTGGCGTCGCTCGGACAACCGAGTGACCTTTTGCTGCTCTACGGAAGCGTGCGAGACAAGGGTCGATGGTACGACGGCTCCCAGTCGTCAACAGCGATAGTCCCCGGCGTGTTTGCAGGCGTTCCGCACGCCGCTGCGAAGAGCACCGATCGACCGGACGACCCGTCCGAACCGACTGCGAGGAACGGCACGCGCCGACAACCTAACCCCCGACGGTGGGCCGATTGGCTCCCGGACGCAGTGCAAGTGAATTTTCGGATGCTTCATCGCACCTACCAGACCATCATCAACCCGGCACCGACTCACAACACTCGGAGCACGCACGTCAGCTCGTACCTTTTGCTGGACGAGGCAGGGCGGGCCAAGGCCCGGAGGACGGCCGCAGCGGGCCTTCAGCATGCTTTGGATCGAGCCGAAGAGCGGCTGATCCTGCGGCTTTCTGAGGAGTCGGAAGTGGACGAGGCGATCAGGTCTGGGTCGAAGGACACGGCGACCGTCGCTTGCGACGACATACTGCATCACCCTGAAACGGGCGAGCCATGCCGTGACAGTTTTTTGATGTGCCTGATGTGTCGGAACGCCGTTGCCACGCCGAGACACTTGCCTCGTCTGTGTCTGCTACTACAGGCGTTCGAAGACCTCCGCAGCACACTCACCATCCGGGCATGGGAACGCTGGGACGACGACTACCTCCGACTCCACGTGTTCCTGTTCAGCCGCGCTCAACTAACTGAGGAAGGCAGGATCGCCGCTCTGGCGGCTGCAACAGAGACTGACAAGCATTACGTCCGACTACTGCTTGGAGGCATCTATGACACACCCGAGTAGCCCACGTCCTTGGTTCGAGCCGGACGGCGGAGACGAGGCCTCTCCGTACGTTGATGTTGAGGGTGACAGCCCGAGCATCTCGCCCGAACGCGTTCGTAATGCGACTACTCCGGTGAAGCCGGTGTCAGCCGATAGGTGGCCGCTGAGCGCCCTGGGTGTGCTTCGAACAGGAAAGCCACTAGTCCTGAATTTCACTCCGATGAGAGGAGCCAGGCGGAAGTACGAAGTCACGCCTAAGACCAGGGCGACCCGCAAGCGGATTGCGTACAACCTCATCAACCAGCCAACCCCTTCCGCGATCCTGATGAATAAGGGCTCCGCGGCCGTCAAATGGATGGCGCCAGCGACCATCATCGAAGCGACGATCTCCGTCAACGCATTCCTCGCATGGGCCAACGAACGTGGCGTCGAAGTTCTGTCGGATTGCTCTCCAGAGCTCCTTGAGGAATATCACACCCATGTCCTCGCAATGCCCTGGACAGCCTCCAGGAAGTCGAAAGGGCTGCTTGCGCTATGGCGCCTACACCTTATGAGTGGCGTCCTCCCCGCGCAAGACCGGCTCTGCAAGCCACCGTGGAGCATCAACACTAAGTTGCGGCGAGAGGGTGGGGCGGACGGTAGCCGAATCCCCGTAATCGAACCGGAGACGATGGACTCGTTGCTGACATGGGCGCTCACGTTCGTCCGTGACTTGTCGCCTGACATCCTCGCCGCACAGGCCCGACTTAAGGAGTGGGAAGCTGCGATACCTGTTCGCATCCCACAGGACACCCACAACGGCCGCTACAGGCGCGGCGAGGCACCCCAGCCGAAAGCAGCGATCGCGTTCCTGAGGCAGTACTTGGACGAACACGACGGAGTGCTGCCCGGCTGGGCTCATAACGGACGCACGGCGGTTGCTTGGGGCTACCTAGGAGCCCGGTACGGACATCAGCCGACGCAGCTTCGGACGCAAGCACACCGCCTGCTGGCGGGACAGTTTAGTCCAGATGAAACCGTTCCAATGCCGATCAACACACCGGTCAGGTCGACCGTCCATGGCTACCCATGGGCGCTGTCAATCGACTACCGCGACGTCGTAACCTGCATGGGCGACCCTCCGCGCCTCATCCGACTCCTGCACACAGCCTGTGTGATTGTCCTGATCTACCTGACAGGGATGCGCCCCCACGAGATGCTGTCGCTAAAGACCGGATGCCTTGAGGTTGTACCGGAAGAGCGGCCGGGAGGAATAGTCGCTTACCTGGTCCACGGCGAAGTCAAGAAGGGACGGAAGAGGAATGGTGAGCGCTATCTCCATGGAGACCCCTCGATGTGGGTGACGCTGAAGCCAGGCGCTGATGCCATCGAGTTGGCCGAAATCATGCGTACAAACGAATACCTGTTCCCCGGCGTGCGCGGCAGTGACGGGCCGGCCACAGTCGAACTCATCAACCGGCGGATCGTGCAGTTCGTCCAGTACGTCAACGAGCAGGTTATTGATTGGGGACTGCCCAGCGCGTTCACTATCCCTGACGACTTGGAAGGATCGATCCGACCACAAGCGTTCCGTCGCTCACTGGCGTGGCACATCGAGGCGCAACCCGAAGGTGAGATCGCTTTGACTTTGCAGTATCAGCAAGTCAACAGTTCACTCGGGCGGGACGGCTACTCGGCGCTCCACGACGTCGGTGTTCGTCGGATGATGTCGGCCGAAGCAGCTGCAGCCCAAGACCAGACAATGCAACAGGTCGGCCAGGCCCTCACCCAGGGAAGCAAGGTTTCAGGCCCCGCCGCAGAAGCGTTGATGCGCGCCGCTGCACTGCGGGTGCCGGTCCTGGCTACGTTCGTCAGCAGGTCCGAGGGCCGGCAGATTATCAATGACCCCGACGTGAACGTGTATGACAACCCTGGTGCCTACTCGCTGTGCGTCCACCGCCCCGAGTACGCCAAGTGTGGCACGGGCGACTCACCGGACCGAGGTGCGTGCCAAGCGGACTGCGCCAACCATGCCCGGACCGATAAAGAGATTGACCGCTTGCGAGAGCACCGGGATCAACACCGTGCAGAGGTTGCATCACCCTTGACCCCGGTTCCGCTAAAAATATCCCTAACTCGTCGTATCGAGCACAACGATGCACTCATCGAAGCGCACGAGATCCACGGACTGACCGTCCGTTCACTGCCCAAACACACAAGCGAGGAAGGCGACCGGTCATGACGACGAACGACCGCGGTACCGGATTGTCGCCTGCACTGGATGCGAACCGCACCAGGATCGTCGAGGCGATGCGACGCGTCCTGGCGGGGAACCCGCTGCATATCGAGACCGGCCGGTACAGCGTGCTTGCACTCGCTGAGGAGTCCCGCGTTGAACGCAACCGTTTCAACCGGGAGTACAGCGACCTGCGGGACGAGTTCAAGTCCATGGTCAAAGCGGGGACCGCGGCGCCTGAGCCATCTAGCAACCTAGAGGTCTCTCTAGCAGATGACCTGGCCGAGACGGCTGACGCTCTAGAGTCAATGACTCAGCGATACACCGAGGCGCGTGAAGAGCGCATGCAATGGAAGGAAGCGGCGGAGACGTTCGTGCGCGTCATCCAGACAAAGGATATCGAAATCGCTGCGCTTCAGACCGACGCCCGGACAGCCAAGCTGCGGATTCTACGCCTTGGAGACGAGCTGCGCGACGCGAAAGAAGCCGTCGCTCTGAGGGCTGACGGGGCGGCCCGAGCGACGTCCGGCGAAGTGGTGCAGATGGTTCGCCGTGAGCGCGCGGGGGAATCCGATGATGTCTAGAGGCTGGTCAGACAGGTACCGTTTGTGTTGGGGAAGTCTTCTGTTAGCGGCCATGCCAAACTGGGCGGCCACGGGACTGCCCGCTGACGGCCAGTGGCGCCGTACCCAGTTTCCCGGACTGTCTCCAAGCCATGATGCAGTCCGCCTAATTATCACCAGTGACGTTGCTTGCTAGAGGGTTCGAGATCTCGGACAGGGCCAGCTCTATTAGATCCACGTCTTCGGCGCTCAGATTGAACAGGTCGTAAACATATCGATCAATGTCCGCGTCGACTTTATCTATGGCGTCGCTAAGCCTGCGCGGCGTCCGGTAGAGATCGTTCGCGTGACACTGTTTGAGATCTCATACAGCCCTGCAAATACAAGGGCGCACTGTGTAACGGTTGTCGTGTACGCACCAACGCAACGCGCACCTCCCTTCGAGATACACCAAATGCAGACTGAAACCTCGCCTGGCCACGAACCTGCCCGTGGTCATGTCCGCGACTTATCCTTTCGATTGAAGTATGGCGCTAGCGTCGGATATTTAACTTTTTCACACCCCCCCCAGTAGAACGCGGACGCTCGACAGTCGCCCACCCATAGCCAAGAAGTGATAACTAGGTTCCCCAGTTACCTACCAGATGGCTTCTCTGTGACTGCGCAATTGACGGCGCTCAGCGAATTTCCCCAGTCTTGCTCATCGAAGCTCCCCAGGTCGCGGGGTTAGGTTAGCGGAAGTTCGTGCCCGTTGTCACGCGGCGGAGCTCGTTGGATTGGGCGGCGTGGTTGCGGAGTCGGTAGGAGCCGCCGTCGAGGGTGACGACGACGGATCGGTGCAGGAGCCGGTCGAGCATCGCGGCGGCGTTCGTGCAGGTACTGGATCGCCTCGTCGTTCTCGTCCGGACGGTAGTACGGCGGGAGGTAGGGGTTC
>NZ_JASJVF010000161.1:0-7785 GCF_035019805.1 Cryobacterium sp. 10I1 | reverse complement strand
GCGGATGTCCGCCAACGACCGGAAGCACACCGAAACGGACACCGGCCTGTCGGGGGCGAGTCCCGGCATCCGCCCGGGAAAGAAGGGGTCAGAGCTGCACGCGGCGGGGCAGGTCGGTGCGACGGTAGGTCGTGTCGAGCACGAGGACCTCCGGGGACAGCCATTCCCAGTCGACGTTGTCGTGGTCGGTGTGCAGGACCACGAGGTCGGCGCCGAATGCGTCCGGGTCGACCGTCGCGGTGAGCTCCCTGCCGTTCCTGAGCCGGACGGACCCGAAGAACGGGTCGTGGAACCCGACGTCCGCGCCCTGGTCGGCCAGCATGCTGAGGATATCCAGCGCAGGCGACTCACGGAGGTCGGCGACGTTGGGCTTGTAGGAGACTCCGACAACGAGCACGCGTGCGCCGCGGAGAGGCTTGCCCTGGTCGGCGAGGGTTTCGCGCACCCGCTCGAGGACCCGGCGCGGGCGGCCGGCGATCTCGCTCATCGCGTGTTCGATGACCGGCGCGTCGACGTGAGCCTTGCGGAGCTGCCAGAGCAGGTAGTGCGGGTCGCACGGGATGCAGTGCCCGCCGACGCCGGCGCCGGGGAAGAAGGGCATGAAACCGTAGGGCTTGGTCGCTGCGGCGTTGATGACCTCGATGACCGACAGCCCGAGGGCGAGGCACGCCTCGGCGAATTCGTTCGCGAGGGCGATGTTCACCGCCCGGAAGGTGTTCTCGAGGAGCTTGCTCATCTCGGCGACCTCGAGGGAGCTGACACCGTGGATGTTGCGGGCATAGCGGCCGAGGAGGGCGGCTCCTGCGGCCTGGCAGACCGGGGTCGCGCCGCCGACCACCCGCGGCACGTCCTCGTGGGCGTAGCGGTCGTTGCCGGGGTCGATGCGTTCCGGGCTGAAGGACACGAAGATGTCCTTGCCTGCGGTCAGGCCGCGAACGAGCAGCGGGGTGACGAGGAGGTCCCTGGTGCAGCCGGGGTACGTCGTGGAAGTGAGCATCAGGAGCTGGCCGGGAACGGCGGCGTCGACGACCATCGTGCACGCGCTCGCGAGGATCTCGAGGTCGGGCGTGAGGTGTTCGTCGATCGGCGTGGGGACGCAGATGATGACCGCTGCCGCGTCGCCGAGGAGGTAGGTGTCACCCGTGATCTGGAAGTCGTCGCCCGACATCGCCGTCTCGAGGCGCTCCCGGTCTGACTCGAGGAGGTCGGCTTCACCGCTGCGGATCACGGCGAGCCGGCGTTCGCTCACGTCGACGCCGAGTACGCGGAGACCTGCGGCGTGCAGGGACAGCGCCGTCGGCAGCCCGACGTATCCGAGGCCCACGATGGCGACGTCGAAGTCGAACTGGGTGCGGGGGATGACCGGGATGAGCAGGGCGTCCGCGTTCGTGCGCTGGCGGCCCTGGTGCGTGAGCGGCAGGGAAGAGTCGTCGACGATTTCGATTGACATTCCAGGTCCTTTGTTCGGGTAAGTCTGTGTGGTTAGGTTAGGTGCGGTTCGGTGGTTAGGTGCGGTTCGCGGATGCGCCGCCGTCAGTCGAGGAGTTTCGGGACTCGGCGAGGTGCGGCGTGTGGTGTTCCCGCGGCCAGTCTCTGCAGATGTTGCGATCCGGGCAAGCCATGGCCGGGACTCTGCGGGATCGTGTGGGCATCCCGCACCCGGATGTGGTTAACCGCAGCTGTCTGCCGTCGCGGGCGCCCCGTCCCGCGTGTACGGTCGGACCACCGGAGCGACCCCGCGTCCGGCCGGTCGACGGAGAATCACATGCTGAGCCTGGTCGTGGTGCTCGTCCTCGTGGTCGGGGTGAACACCGCCCTGTGGGGCACGGTCGGTCTGGGCCGTGTTGTCGCGCAGGCGTTCCGGAAGCGGCCGCGGAGTGCGCGCCACCGGCTCGCACAGCAGGCCGCTGGCGGGGCGGCCTCCGGAGCAGGCGGCCGCGTCACCCCGAAGGACGTCGCCGTGCTGATCGCGGCGCACAATGAAGAACTCGTGATCCGCAACACGATCCGCTCGGCCGCCAGGCTCGTGCCCGTCGGCAATATCTTCATCGCCTCGGACGCGTCTAAGGACACGACGGCGGTGATCGCGGAGGAGAGCGGGGCGAACGTCGTCGAGCTCCTGCCCAACCGCGGCAAGGCCGGTGCGCTCGTCGCCGCGATCACGCACTTCCGGCTTGCCGAACGCTTTGAGATCGTGATGCTGCTCGACGCGGACACGCAGCTCGCGGACGACTACATGGAGACGGGCCTGCCGTACTTCGATGATCCCGGGGTCGTCGCCGTCGCCGGCCGCGCCGCGACGGTGACGGACCCGCCATCACCGACCCGGCTCGGCCGTTTTCTCGTGGCGTACCGCGAACGCTTCTATGTGGTCGTGCAGTTCCTCCTCAAGTACGGCCAGGCCGCCCGCTTCGCGAACGTGGTGTCGATCGTCCCCGGCTTCGCGAGCATGTATCGCAGCCGGATCCTCGCCGACATCGACATTTCCGCCCCGGGGCTCGCGATCGAGGACTTCAACATGACATTCGAGGTGCATGCCAAGAGGCTCGGCCGCATCGCCTTCCACCCCCTCGCGGCGATCGCGTACACCCAGGACCCCGACACCTTCCGGGACTACACGAAACAGCTGCGCCGGTGGACGCTCGGCTTCTGGCAGACGGTCCGCCGGCACGGTTTCCGGTTCGGGACCTTCTGGGGAGCCCTCGCCCTCTACGTCTTCGAACTCGTGACGAGCAGCATCATGATGCTGATCTTCCTGCCGCTGCTCCTGATGTCGCTTGCGGCCGCGGCCTGGGGCGAGGTCTCGGCAGACCCGGTGTCGATCGCGGTCGCGCAGGCCGTCCCTCCGGCGTCCATCGTCATCGGGGTGCTGGTGCCGGACTACCTGCTCACGATCCTGGTCGTGATCGTGACCGGGCGGGTGCATTACCTGGTGCTCGGGATCGGCTTCCCGCTCGTGCGCATCGTCGACGCGTTCATCTGCCTCCGGACCATCCCGCAGGCGTTCTTCGGCCGGTCGAGCGGCACCTGGAAGAGTCCGGAACGACGGAGCAACACGGCGGCGACACCCGGGATCGCGGTCGGCGACGCCCTGCCGGGGTAGCGCGACCTGACCGGTCCCTTTCGATCAGACCATCCCGTATATCAGACCATCCCGCTTGCCGCACCGTCTGACAGCACCGTGCCGGTGCCGGAGAGCAGCGCGATCAGGTGCGACCGGGACTTGGCACCGAGCTTGTTGTATGTGCGGGTGAGGCGTACCTCCACGGTGCGCAGGGAGACGAAGAGCTCGGCGGCGATCTCCTTGTTGCGCTTGCCCTGTTGCACGAGTTCGGCGACGAGCCGTTCGTCGGGGGCAAGGGTCGCGAGGAGGGGATTGACGCTCGGGGCGTGGGTGCCGAGACGGACGGCATCCGCTTTTCTGGCCCACGGGATGGCACCGAGCTGGGTGAAGATCATCCGCGCGGCCAGGTACTGGTCTGCGCCTTCCCTGCCGTGCCCGAGGCTCACGAGCCGGTCGGCGAAGCTCAGGAGGGTGCGGCCCTGCTCGAATTGCGAATCGCCAGGCTGCCAGAGGCCGGCGGCCTGTTCGAAGACGGCGATGGATGCCTCGCCGGGTGTCAACAGGGCCTCGGCCCGTGCCGTGGCGAGCACCGTCCACCGGGTGTGGAAGGGCCGGGCCCTGGCCCGGAACTCACGGAACTGGATCACGGCCTCCCGCAGCCGGCCGGACAGCACGTATGCCTCGATCAGGTCGACCTGGCTCCGGAGCAGCGAGGGGTTGCGGAATGCTGACCCTATTGCTCCGGCCCGGTGCAGGAATGCGATCGCATCGTCGAACCTGCCCTCCATGAGGGCGAACCGGCCCTGGTCTGCCACGAGCCGGGCGGCGAGAGCCGGATGGTCGCTCGTCGCGAAGCTGCGGTTGCAGAGCTCGATCGCCGCGTCCGCGCGCGCTCGGTCTCCGCGGGCCTGCCAGTACCAGGCCGTCAGCAGCTGGAGCGGGCGGCGATGCACCTGTTCCGTCCCGGATCCTGTGAGCGATTCGATGATGGCCATGGCCTCGAATTGGTTGCCGGCGAGGATCTCGTTCTCTGCGAGGTAGTACCTGGCCGTCTGCAGGACGATCGGGTCCGGCGGGGGCTCGAGGCCGACGACGGTGCGCAGCACGCGCCTGGCGTCGCCGTATCGGTCGATGAACGTGAGGCTGCGGCCGAGGACGGACAGTGCCCTGGCGCTCGTCTCCTCGGTCCAGCCGTGCCGGGACAGCCGCTCGAACATCCGGGTCGAAGGGCCGGGGTCACCCTCGAGAGCAGACAGCAGCAGTGCGGACAGCTCGTGGAGTTCGACGGACTCCGGGGTCGCGCTTTCGAGGAGGTGACGGCCCCTGGCGAGGGCTTCCCGCGCGGCGTCGACTTCCCAGCGCTCGGCGTGACTGAGGGCGCTCATGCCGAGCAGGCGCGCGAGGTCTTCCGCCCTGCCGCTCGCGCCGCGCGGTCCGACCCAGTCGTCGAGGTCGGTCGTGAGCAGCTGGTGGGTCGACATGAATTCGATCCCGCTGCGGAGGGTCGCGAGCTTTGTGACCGTGGCGATCGAGCCGGGCCTGCGCTGGCCGAGCCTCGCATAGCGGGCCGCATAGGAGAGTTCGCCCTGCAGGTACAGCGCCTCCGCGACCTCGAGCAGGGCCTCGGGGCTTCCGGTGGCGTCGAGCGCGAGGGCGAGGGCGCGTTCGGCGAGTTCGACGGACTGCCAGATCAGGCCCCTGCGGCCGAATTCGGCAGCGGAGGCGAGCAGTTCGTCCGAGGAGAGGCTGCCGGCATCCGCCCAGCTGCGGTGCCACGCGGCGAGGCCGGGATCCCCTCCGGGCGCGTCCTCGCTGCGGGCGGCACGGGCATGGAATTCGGCGCGGGTACCGGCGTCGATGGACCAATAGAGGTGGGAACGCAGCGCTGAGTCCGAAATCCGGAGGTACCGGCCGTCGCGGATGACGGTTCCCGCGGACAGGAGTTCTTCCAGGGCGCCGCGGATGGGGTCGCCGCTCTGGCGGATCGGATCCTGGCTGCTGAGGTAGGAGCAGGACAGCATCGCCAGGAGGAGGTGCTGGTCGTCCGGTTCCTGTGAGGTCCGGGTCGAGGGAGCGCGGGAGGCGCGGAACGGCAGGGCGACGGGGGCGGCGTTCCCGAGGTGCCTGCTGGTCAGGAGCCGGGCGTTCCTGGCGATTTCGGACGGACTTCCCGATGAGGAGGATGCCAGCATCCGCCGGAGTGCCTCGTCGGACTGGGGCCCGAGAAGCTCCGTGGCGAGGAGCATCGATTCGGCGAAGGTGAGGCGGTCGAGGGTGATGCGCGGGAGCGAGGCGAGCGGGCCGACGGGGGGCTCCGCGCACACGGTGCCCACGAGGCGCAGCCCCGTGCCGCCGAGGCGCGCCGCGACCATCGCGAAGACGGTCTGGCTCGGGAGGTCCATCAGGTCGAGGTCGTCGATCAGGAGGAGGGTTGTCTCGGGGGTGAAGTCGCGGATCAGGGCGAGGAGTTCCGCCGCGCGGGCGGCGAGCTGGGCATCCGCTTCGCCGGGGATGAGGAGTTCGCTCGAGAGCGCTGCGGCGGCCGGGGTCTGGAACGAGGCGACGAAGGCCGAGAGGCCGGAGAGCGGGAAGCCGGCTTCCGCAGGATTGATCCTGACCCGGAAGATCTCGATCCCGGGGATCGGTTCGACGGAGGCGAGCAGGCGCGATTTGCCGGATCCGGGCTCCCCGACGACCAGCATGGCTGACTCATGAGGGGCGGTTGCGAGTTCGAGGATCGCGCCCAGCGCGTCGCGGTGGATGCTGGACTTCATGCGACGACCCCAGGAATCATTCCGGGCCATTCCGGGGGTCGGTGAAGGAGTTCATTCATGAGACGGCGCTTCGTTTCGGGTAACGAGTGCGTGCGGATCACTCTGTTGGGGGAGTACAGCAGCCGCCTCGGGGATGAGTCGGTGCTCTGCATTACTACCTGTGTGCCGTCCCGGAATGGGTGGTCCGGGACCTGTCACCCCCGGTGAAGGGGGTTCCTGTTATGCAAGGTACGCTCATTTTCTTCCAAGGTATCCCCCACTAGTGGGGGATTACGGCGCGCCGAAAGCCTGGGGGTGCGCGGAGGGGCATCCGCTGTGATAGCGGTACTGGGCGGTTCTGCCACGACTAAATCGTGTTTGACCGCGCTATTCGTGGATCGCGACGACCGTGCGCCCGTGCAGCCGACCCGCGAGGATGTCATCGGCCGCCGGGATCGCTTCCTCGAGCGTGATGCTCGACGTCAGGCCGTCGAGGAGCGCCAGGTCGAGGTCGGATTCGAGCCGCGACCATGCCTGTTCCCGGAGGGCCAATGGAGCCTCGACGGAATTGATGCCGACAAGGCTGACCCCGCGCAGGATGAAGGGCATCACCGTCGTCGGGAGGTCGGCGCCCTGGGCGAGGCCGCACGCGGTGATCACGGCCCCGTAGTTCGCCTGGGCGAGGACATTGGCGAGGGTGGCGCTTCCGACGGAGTCGACGGCCGCGGCCCAGCGCTGGGCCTGGAGCGGTTTTCCGGGCTCGGAGAGGGTGCTCCGGTCCAGGATCGCCTCGGCCCCGAGGCCGCGGAGGTAGTCGCCGAGTTCGTCGACGCGACCGGTCGATGCCGTCACCCGGTAGCCCCTGGCCGAGAGCAGGGCCACCGCGATCGAACCGACTCCGCCTGCGGCGCCGGTGACGAGCACAGGGCCGGAGTCCGGCGTTGTCCCGGCGCGTTCGAGCGCGAGCACGGCGAGCATGGCGGTGAATCCGGCCGTGCCGATCGCGGCGGCCCTGAGGGCGCTGATTCCGGCGGGCAGGCGTACCAGGGACGCGCCGGAGACCCTCGCGCGTTCGGCGAGGCCGCCGTGGTGGGTCTCGCCCAGGCCTGAGCCGTTCAGGATGACCCGGTCTCCTGGCGCCCAGCGCGGGTCCTCGCTCGACTCGACGGTGCCGACGAGGTCGATCCCGGCGATGAGGGGCCAGGAGCGAATGACCCCGGGGCGACCGGCGAGCGCGAGCCCGTCCTTGTAGTTGAGGCTCGAGTAGTCGACGGTGATGGTCACGTCACCCGGCATCAGGAAGGAATCGTCGACGAGCGTGAGCGCCGCGTGCTGCGACGTGGCGCCGTCCTCCGCAACGGTTCGTTCGACGACGATGGCGCGGAACTGAGTCTCAGGAGTCATGCTCCGAGCCTACTTCCCGCCCCTCGCCCGCGTTCGGCCTAGTCGGTAGCATGAGCGCTATGACCGCCGCCGTCGTGCCAGAGAAGGTGCGGGTCGTGCCGCGCCGGCTCTCGGTGAGCGCGGGAATCGACGCCTTCTTCTTCGTCTTCGCGGGGTTCGCCGCGGTCTGGCTCGCCGTTCTGCTCGTGAACGAGAGTTTTCAGCTCGGCTGGGGTGCGCTCTGGTTCGCTGTGCTCTTCTGGGTGCTTCTGGCCTACCTTGTGCTTCCGCGGCTGCACCGGATCCTGACCCAGTTGTACGTTCCCCACTACTTCATCGGCAGGACCCGCACGAGCGACGGCCTCCTCGGCGACCCGGTCAACCTCGCTATCACCGGCACGGCGGAGCAGCTGCAGCAGGCGCTCGCCGCGGCAGGGTGGACGCGGGCGGACGACATCACGCCAGGCACGACCTGGAGGATGGTCTCGGCGACGCTCGCGAGGCGCAGCTATGACGAGGCGCCGGTCAGTCCGCTGTTCCTGTTCGACCGGATGCAGGACTTCGCCTACCAGCAGGAGGTCGCCG
>NZ_JASJVF010000160.1:0-7786 GCF_035019805.1 Cryobacterium sp. 10I1 | reverse complement strand
GTTCTGGGCGAGGCGCTCGAGCGCGTGCCGCTCGAGCCGGGCGGTCGTCGACGGCGGGGAGGACAGCTGGGCGAGCCTCGCGAGTTCGCCGAGGGCGTCGAGCACGGAGACGCCGAGGGCAGGGTCGCGCCGGGTGAGGGCGCCGCGGTAGTCGAGCAGCACCTTGCGGAGCCGCACGAGGGCGTCGTCGACGTCGCCGACCATCGGCTGGACGGCCTTCTCGTTGCGGGTGATCGAGGCGATCAGGTCGCGGCGCAGCAGCCGTGGGGTGACGGCGACGCCGGGGAGGCCGACCTGGGTGAGGCGCTGGTTGATGCCGTCGAGGCTCGAGCGGCGGGCGCTCACGACGAGGACACGCTTGTGCTGGGAGATCAGGGAGCCGATCGCGTTGACGATCGTCTGGGTGCCTCCGGTACCGGGCAGGGTCTTGACGACGAGGGAGTTCCCTGCCGCGATCTGCGCGACGACGTTCTCCTGTTCGGGGTCTGCGTCGAGCAGCAGCACGTCGGTCGCGGGCGGCCGGGAGTCCTGGCCGATCGGCACGACGGGGTTGTATGCGCCCTCGATGGCCTGTCGGGCGCTCGGGTTCCCCGCGATCGCGTCGAGCAGCGGATGCTCGAGGTGCGCGGCATCCGCCTTCATGGCCCGGCCGACGTCGGCGAAGGACGATGCGACGAGGCGCGGGGTGACGTTGAACCAGGGCAGGTGCGAGGTGAGGCCGCGGAGGCGGTCGATCACGGGCTGCGGTTTGAAGGCGCCGTTGGTCACGGCGAGCGCGACGAAGGCGTCGGCGTCGAGGGTGATCTGGAACTGCTCGTGCAGCGCGCGGCCGAGTTCGGGATTCAGGAACGGCTGGCCCTTGAGCTTCAGCTCGAAGTCGCGGCCGTAGCGGCGGATCGCGAGCGGGCGGAGCAGCACCGGGCCGAGGAAGTCGACGTCGCCGAAGCGCCATTCGGCGAGGCCGATGCCCAGGTGCACCGATTCGATGCCGCGCATGGAGCGCAGTTCGATGCCCTTCTGGGTGATCTCACCGGCCGCGAGGCGGGCGTTGCGCAGCGCGAGTTCGTCGCGGATGAGGTTGGAGAGCAGGGTGGACTTCCCGGTGATGAACTGCGGGAGTCCTCCGGGGTGGGCCTGGCTCAGTTCGATGCGGGTGCGCGGCTCGTCGGCGAAGTGCAACAGAGGCGAGCGCCCGCCGATCTCGGCGAGTTCGGTGCGCCATCGGTTCCAGACCGGCTCGGCGATGTTTCCCGCGACGACCGAGGGATCCCCGAGGCTCACGGTCTGCGGGGAGACCGCATTCCGCGGCTCACCCGACGGAGCATCCGGGTTGGTCGACAGGATGTCGTCGTCATCTTGTTTTCTATCGAGGCGCCACACACCGACACCCTAAGTCCGGAAAACACCGTTCGGCCGCAGGCTCCCCGGGTTTCGCGGGGATTCGCGGGAAAACCCGCGGATTTGTCGTGTTTGCCGACCGTCGTGCTGGACCGTGCGCTGGCGGGCGCTTCCGCCGGTGCGCTGAAGGAGGACACCACTGGTGAATCGGAGCCGACCGGGCTTGCGAGAATGGGGAAATGAAACTCCCCCTGGTCGAACTCCACCTGCACATCGAGGGCACTCTCGAACCGGAGCTCATCTTCGAGCTGGCCGAACGCAATGCCGTCGTCCTGCCTTTCGCGACCCTGGCGGAGTTGCGGGCGCAATACGAGTTCACCGATCTGCAATCCTTCCTCAATCTGTACTACCACAACCTCGACGTCCTGCGCCAAGCCGCCGACTTCACGGACCTGACCCGGGCCTACCTCCGCCGGGCCGCTGACGCGGGAGTGCGGCACGCCGAGATCTTCTTCGACCCGCAGGCGCACACGAGCCGCGGCATCCCGTTGCTGACCGCGCTCGGCGGGGTGGCGGATGCCCTCGGCACCTCGGTCCCGGACTTCGGCATCTCGACGAAACTGATCGTGACGTTCCTGCGCGACCGGCCCGCGAACGAGGCCCTGCAGATCCTCCGCGAGATTCTCGCGAGCGGCTACACGATCGACGGTGTCGGACTCGACTCCGCGGAGGTCGGCTACCCTCCGGAACTGTTCGAGGAGGTCTTCGCGCTCGCCGCGGCGAACGGGCTGCGCCGGGTCGCGCACGCCGGCGAGGAGGGCCCGCCCGAGTACGTCTGGAGCGCGCTCGACCGGCTCGGGGTGGAGCGGATCGACCACGGCATCCGCAGCCTCGAGGATCCCGCGCTCGTCGAACGGCTCGTGCGCGAGCGGGTGCCGCTCACGGTCTGCCCGTTCTCGAACGTGCGGCTGCGTGCGATCGACACGCTCGCCGACCACCCCATCGTGCGGATGCTCGACCTCGGCCTGCTCGCGACGGTCAACTCGGACGACCCCGCGTACTTCGGCGGGTACATCGACGACAACCTCGCGGCGCTCGACGCCGAGTTCGGACTCGGGCCTGACCGGCTCGCCCTCCTCGCCCGGAACGGGATCGAAGCCTCGTTCCTCGATCCGGCGGAGAAGGCCGCGCTCGGCGCGGACGTCGACGCCTGGCGCGCCGCCCAGGCGTGACCGGCACCGCGAACGAGGGCTAGGGCCCCTGAGGTGCAGGGCGCCGGGACCGGTGAGGCCCTCGTCCGTGCCGCGATCGACGAGGCCCGCGCCTGGGGCGTCTCCGCCGTCGTGCCGGTTTTCACCGCCTGCAGGACCGTGCGATCCCGACAGCAGCGAGACGAACAACTGGATGTCCGAGTCGGCTGGCTCGTGCTCGGCACGGTGGTTGTCCGGGTCCCCGAGCGCGGTGCTCGCCGGTCACGCACCGTCACAACCTGCCACGGAGACGACCCTGGTCGCGCGGCCTCTGCCGTGTTCGTACGCTGGAGTGATGACTGAGCTGCCGCGCGTGTACATCCTCCACGAGAACCCCGACTGGCTGCCGCCGTTCACCGCGGCCTTCGCCGCAGAAGGCGTCGCTGCGGAGGAGGTCCTGCTGACCCGTGGCTCCATCGATCTCGACGCCGAACCCGCACCGGGCGTGTACTGGTCGCGGATGAGCGCCTCGGCGCACAGCCGCGGAAACGTGCACTCGAAGGACTACACCCGGGCCTATCTCCGCTGGCTCGAAGACTCCGGACGCCGCGTCGTCAACGGCGGGGACACGATCAACTTCGAGGTGAGCAAGGTGCAGCAACACCGCGCCCTGCGCGCGGCGGGCTTTGACGTTCCGAAGACCGTTGCCGTGTTCGGTCGTGACGACCTGCGTGAGCGCTCCCGCGAATTCGCGACGCCGTTCATCACGAAGCACAACCAGGGCGGCAAAGGACTCGGCGTGCGGCGCTTCGACTCGTTCGAGGAGTTCGACGCCTACCTGGCCTCGCCGCTCTTCGAGGAGCCGGCCGACGGCATCACTCTGCTCCAGGAATACCTGCCCGCGGAACGGCCCTTCATCACCCGGGTCGAGTTCGTCGGCGGGCGTTACGTCTACGCGGTCCGGGTCGACATCTCGGCGGGTAGTTTCGAACTGTGTCCGGCAGACGCGTGTGTCATCGACCCGGGAAACGACGCGGCACCGGTCGAGCCGTTCGCCCTGCGCGAGGGCTTCGACAGCGACCCACTGATCGCCCGGTACGAGGCCTTCCTCGCCGACCACGGCATCGAGATCGCCGGCATCGAGTTCATCGAGACCGCCGACGGCCGCCGGGTCACCTACGACGTCAACACGAACACGAACTACAACCCCGCCGTCGAGGCCAGCGCCCCGCTGCCGGCTGCCCGGGCGATCGCCCGGTTCCTCGGCGGGTTGCTGACGGCGAGCGTCCCGGCCTGACCCTTCGCTTCGGGCCTCAGGCGATCGGTTCTGATCTGCGCGGCGGGCGCCCGAAGCAGCTACAGCCAGTTGTTCTTCTTGAAGACGCGCCAGAGCACGAAGCCGCCCGCGACCATCAGCCCGAGGGCATAGGGGTAGCCGTACTCCCAGTGCAGCTCCGGCATGTTCTCGAAGTTCATCCCGTACACGGTTCCGACGAGGGTCGGGGCGAACAGGATCGCCGCCCAGCTCGAGATCTTCTTGACCTCTTCACTCTGGGCCAGGCCCGTCTCCGAGAGGCGCCGGGTCTCGTCGTTCTGGCGCTGGGTGACGAGGGTCGAGTGCACGATCAGCGCGTTGTCGAGGATCTGCCGGAAAGCCGAGCCGCGCTCGTTGATCCGCAGCACGTGGTCGAGCACGTCGTCGAGGTGGTGGTGCAGCTCGACCTCGACGTTGTACTTCGCGAAGCCGCGCTTGAGGGCCTCGAGCATGCCGATCAGCGGCTGGGTCGCCCGCTGGAACTCGATCACCTCGCGGGACAGGTCGTAGATGCGCCGGGCGACCTCGGGGTCGCCGTCGAAGATCTCGTCCTCGATCTCGTCGATGTCGTTCTCGAGGCCGGCGATCACGGGCGCGTATTCGTCGACGAGCTGGTCGAAGATCGCGTAGAGCACCGCCTCAGGGCCGAGGGCCAGGAGCCTCGGCGTCGACTCCATCCGTGCGCGCACCTTCGCGAGGTCCGGGGATTCGGCGTGGCGGATGGTCACGACGAAATCGGGCCCGACGAAGACGTGCAGTTCGCCGAATTCGACCCGCTCCTCGGCGTCGATGTACCGGGCCGGGCGGAGCACCACGAAGAGGATGTCGTCGAACCGTTCGAGCTTGGAACGCTGGTGTCCCTTGAGCGCGTCCTCGACCGACAGGTGGTGCAGGTTGAACTCCGCGGCGATGGAGCGCAGCTCAGCCTCTTCTGGCCGGTACATCCCGATCCAGGCGAAGCCGCCGCATTCGGTCAGAGTCGCATAGGTCTCATCGAGGGAGGCGGGCGTCGCGAGGCGTCGACCGTCCACGTAGACCGCGTTGTCAATCAGTGTCATGTCGTGCTCCTCGAGTGCAGCTACCAGTGTGCCACCGGCCGTGGGTTCGGCCACACTTGGTGCATGGAATCCATCGGCGAGGTGATCGTCATGGTCGCGCCGCGTTCACCAACGGATGCCGCCGACCGAGCCGTGCTGGCGGCGGCCGCCGCGTGGGCGCTCGGCCTCGATCCCGCGAGCGTGCGGGTCTGTCGCCGCTGCCCGCACTGCGGGAGCGCCGAGCACGGGGTGCCCTCCCTCGCGGCCGTGACATCCGGGTCTGCGCCGCACCCGACCGTTCACCTGAGCCTCAGCCGGGCGTCCGGCCACGTCGCCGTCGCGGTGAGCTTCGCCGGGCCCGTCGGCGTCGACGTCGAAAGCGTGGACGCCGTCGCCCGCTCCCCCCTCGCCGACGTCGCCCTGTCTCCTCGCGAGCGGGCGGCGAACGCCGCAGACCTCGCCGGGATCTGGTGTGCGAAGGAGGCGATCCTGAAGTCGACCGGAGACGGCCTCCGCGTCGATCCGCGCGACCTCACCCTCGCCCCCGCCCCAACGGCCGGGTTCGGCCCGGCGCTCGCCTCCTGGCCCGGCGCCGGCGTCGCCCTGGCCGGCATCCTCCTCGCGAGCTTCGACCCCGGCGCCGGTCTCGGGCTCGTCGGCCGGGTCGCCGTGCTCGCCCGTCCCGGAACCGGCCCCGCGTCTCAGCCGGCCCTCCGACTGCTCGCCGCCCCCGACGTCAGAGCTTGGGGAGGGCGGTCCGGTAGATCCAGCGGTCGATGATGCGGCGGATTTCCTCGCTCCCGGTGTGGATGGAGACGAACTCGACAAAGGCATCCGTCGAGACGAGGCCGTGCCGGTTCGCGCGGGCCCAGGCGCGCAGGGTGTCGAAGAACACCGCGTCGCCGAGGGAGCGCCGCACGGCGTGCAGGGCGAGCGCACCGCGCTTGTAGACCCGGTCGTCGAACATGTTGTGCGGGCCGGGATCGCCGATGAGGAGGTCCTGCGGTTGCGCCTCGAGCCTGCCGCGGTGGAACACCGCGCTCTGCTCCGCGGTGCGTCCGCCGGCGTGTTCGCCCCAGATCCATTCCGCGTAGCAGGCGAAACCCTCCTGCAGCCAGATGTCGCGCCACGCGGCGGCGGTGAGGCTGTTGCCGAACCACTGGTGCGCGAGCTCGTGGGCGATCAGGCGGTCGCTGCCATGGTTGCCGTCGACGTGGTTGCGGCCGAACACGGCGAGGCCGTGCGCCTCGAGCGGGATCTCGAGCACGTCATCCGTCACGACGACCGAGTACCCCGGGAACGGGTAGGGGCCGAAGGTCGTGCTGAACACCGAGACCATCTCGCCGAGCCTGCCGAAGTCGACGCCGACGTTGTGCGCGAGGTTCGACGGGAAGTGCAGCATGATCGGCACCGGGGCCGGGCCGCCCGCCGCAACCGGCGGCAGCACACTCGAACGGTACCGGCCGATCATCACGGAGGCGAGGTAGGTCGCCATCGGTTCGACGACCTCGAAGGTCCACCTGGTGTGGCCGGAACGGGTCGACTTCGCGGTGAGCGTGCCGTTCGAGACCACGGTGTACGGCGCCTCGCAGCTCACCGCGATCCGGTACGTCGCCTTGTTGCTCGGGTGGTCGTTGCAGGGGAACCAGGACGCGGCCCCGCACGGCTGGCCCGCGACGAGCACGCCGTCGAGCAGTTCCTCCCAGCCGACCTCTCCCCAGATGCTCCGCAGCGGATGCGGCGCCCCGCGATACCGCACGGCGATCTCGAACCGTTCCCCGGCTTCCATCGTCGTCAGCGGGGTCACCACGAGCTTGCGTCCGGTGTGCACGAACTTGCGCGGCCGGGCGCCGTTGACCGTGACCCGGTCGACGCTCAGCCCGTCGAAGTCGAGGCTGAACCGGTCCAGGCGCATCGTCGCCACGAGGGTGATCGTCGCGGTCGCGCGCAACTGGTTGGTCGCGACCCGGTAGTCCAGGTCGAGGTCGTAGTGCAGCGCCCGGTAGCCGCCGTTGCCCGCGCCGATCAGATAGGGATCGCCGGCCGTGCCGGCGCCGATCGTCGTCGGGAGGTTGAGGGCGACCTTGCCGGGCGAGCCGGCGGAGCCCTTGCCTGCGGAGCCCTTTTCGGCGCCGTTCTTCCCGCCGGTCTGCGGGCTCACGGTGTCCACGGCAGTCTGCGCCACGGCGAGATCGGGTTCCCTGACCAGACCGACCCGGCAGGAACCCGCTCGCCGCGCATCACGAGAGACGCGGGGCCGACCGTCGCTCCGGCATCCACCGATGCGGCGGGCAGGATCACGCTGTGCGGTCCGAGGGTGGCACCCTCGGCGAGCGCGACCTGGTCGAGCTGCATGATCCGGTCGTGGAACAGGTGAGTCTGCACGACGCAGCCCCGGTTCACGGTGACCCCGTCGCCGAGGGCCACGAGGTCCGCTTCCGGCAGCCAGTATGTCTCGCACCAGACGCCGCGGCCCACCCGGGCCCCGATCGTGCGCAGGAACATCGACAGGGCGGGGGTCCCTGCGGCCTTCGCCGCGAACCACGGCCGGGCGACCATCTCGACGAAGGTGTCCGAGACCTCGTTGCGCCAGATGAACGATGACCAGAGCGGATGCTCGCTCACGGAGATCCTCCCGACGAGCGCCCACTTGGCGAGGCTCGTCACGACCGCGGCGACGGCACCGGCCGCGAGGAGCACGATCCCGCCGAGCAGGATCGCCCAGCCGAGACCGAGGCCGAGCCAGAGGGCGTCGAGCGCGGCGAGCACGCCGAGGGCGATCAGCCCGGTCACGACAACCGGCACGATCCGCAGCACCTCCCAGAAGGCACGGGCCGGTGTCGGGCTTGGCGGCGTCCGCGGCGAGGAGGTCGCGGATCTGGGTGAGCAGGTCGAGCTCGGTCGCG
>NZ_JASJVF010000159.1:0-7795 GCF_035019805.1 Cryobacterium sp. 10I1 | reverse complement strand
GCGGATGCCGGTGCGGGCCGGGTGAGGTCCCTGCCGTACTCGAGCCGCAGTTCCAGTTCGTTCATGACCAGGGCGGCGAGGTCGCCCAGGGTCTCGATCTCGGCATCCGTCACGGTTCTCGGCTCGAAGTCGAGCACGCACAGCGTGCCGAGGTTGAATCCGTCCCGGGTGCGCAGCGGAACGCCCGCGTAGAACTGCAGGCCGAAACCACCGGAGACCAGGGGATTCGCGAGGGCGCGGACATCCGTGCGCGCATCTTCGATCACCCAGGGCCTGTCCTGCATGATCGCCGAGGCGCACAGGCCAGGGTCTCGGGAGATCTGTTCGAGGTCGAGCCCGGCATGGGACTTGAACCAGATCCGGTCCTGGTCGACGATGCTCATGATGGAGATCGGCACCGAGAAGATCCTGGCGGCGAGTGCCGTGATCCGGTCGAAGGTTCCGTCCGGAGGCGTGTCGAGGATCTGCAGGCGCGCGACCGCAGCCATCCGCCCTGCTTCGTCCGTCACGAGGGGACTGGTTTCCTCGCCCCGGTGCCTGCCCGTCTCCGTGATCACGGCCTGGCGGAGCGCGAGCACCACCTCGCCGATGTCCGGCCGGTCGGCGGGGTCCCTGGCGAGCATGGTGGACAGCAGGTCGCGCCAGGCCGGCGATATCGACGCCGGGATCACCGGATCGCGCAGGAGTCGGGCGACGGCCGCCGGAACCGGCTGGCCGGGAAAGGCGAGTTCCCGGGTGAAACACTCGAGGAGCACCAGTCCGAGAGCGTAGATGTCACTCGGCGGTCCCACTTCCTCGCCTCTGGCCTGCTCCGGGCTGAGGTACGCCGCCGTTCCCGACGTCATGCCGCCGTTGGTCAGGCGCTCACTCGCCGGGGACAGCGCGATGCCGAAGTCGGTGAGCTTGGCGCGCGCCCGGAACCGGCTGCTGTACTGGGCGAGGAGGATGTTCGCCGGCTTGATGTCCCGATGCACGATGCCTCGCCCGTGGATATACTCGAGGCCCTCGGCCAGGTCATAGCCGACCTGGGAGATGTTCCGCACCGACAGCGGACCTTCGAGGAGTCGCTCCCGGAGGTCGACGCCGTCGATGAGCTCCATCACCAGGAAGATCTGGCGTCGGTCGGGCGTGGCCCGGTGCACACCGACGTCGAAGAGCGTCACGAGGCTATGGTGACTGAGGCTTGCAAGCACGTTGATCTCGGCCTGCTGGCGCTGGATGTCGTCCTGTTCGATGGCGACGGTCGTGAATACCTTGATCGCGACATCCCGGCCGAGCCTGTTGTCGGCGGCCCGGTAGACGGACGCCATGCCGCCGCGTCCGATCAGCTCCTTGAGCTGGTAACGGTGGCCAAGAAGCCCTGTGGGTTTCGCGGTCATCTGACCCTGTCAGTGTCGAGGTTTCGGTTCGCCGGGATATCCCGAACCTGGCAAATTCAGATCAGCGGGTCGCGCTCGGTCGTCTGCCGGGTGATCTGTTCACCGCTGGCAGGATCGACGGCGGACCGAGTCGTTGAAACGGACTGTCGCCGCCGCGTGATCAGCACGATGCCGAGGATGACTCCGACAAGTCCGGCGAGCATCAGGATGTAACCGATCGTCTTCAGGTCGATTCCTGCGACCTGGAGATCGACGGCGAATGCAAGGATCGCTCCCACAACAAGGAGGAAGATTCCGGCGCCAATGCTCATCGTGTTGTCCATTCTTCGGGATGCGGCGAGGCCGAGTCCGAGCGATCCGGTGTCGTACAGTTGCATCAGATTAGCCTAGGTACACCGAAAAGAGAACCGGTGGGCGCGCTCAGAATCCACGGTCCGCCGGCAGTCCGGCGGGTCCGGACGAGGCGGGGGCACTCGTCAGGACCTCGGGGAGGACGCTGCCGATCCAGCTTTCCGCGGTCCACCCCGTGAGCGGCGAACCGGTGACGACGATCGTGCCGGTATTGCTGAGCGGATTGTCCGACACGTAGCCGGCGTGGAGGTTGCTGCAGGAGTACCCCGTCCAGGCGCGCAGGATCGCTCCGTGGCTGACGAAGGCGACGGTCTCGTGCCCGAGATCGTCGGCCTCCGTCACGACCCGGTCGAACCGGGCGAAGGTGTCCCTGCCGGACTCTCCTCCGGGCATCACGGTGTCGAGGTCGCCGTTCGCCCAGGCCAGGAACGTCGTGCAATAGGCGTCAACGGCTGCCCGGTCGTGGCGGCCCTCGAGGTGGCCGGCTGCGACCTCGCGGATGTCCTCGCGGACGCGGGCCTCGAGTCCCCGTGCCGCCGCGAGCGGTGCCGCGGTCTGCTGGGTGCGTACGAGGGTGGAGACGTAGAGGGCGTCGATCGTCACCGATTCGAGGGCGGCCACGAGATTCCCGGCCTGCTCACGGCCGAGCGGCGTGAGGTCGGCGCCGGGGTGCGCGGTATCGAGGAGACCACCGACGTTGGACACCGTCTGGCCGTGCCGGATCAGGATGAGGCGCATGGTTACCTTTCGGGACGCCCGGTCGTCGGGCATCCGCTTCTAGGATGCCCAACGACCGGCCCTCGCAGAAATCAGACGGTGAGAGGAGTCAGCCAGGTCAGCTCCGATCCCTCGCCCTCGATCAGGTCGCCGAGGGCTGCGTTGAACACGGCCCCGTAGGCCGCCGTGATGTGCGCCTGGAACGCTTCGGCGTCGCGGTACACCTCGTACACGAAGAACTCGAGCGGGTCCGAAACGCGGCGGTGCGGGTCGAAGGTCACGTTGCCCGGCTCCCGGCGAACGTCGACGGTCAGGCCGGCGAGGAGCGCGGCCACCTCGTCCCCGCGGCCGGGGAGGGCGGTGAATTCGGCGTACAGGGCGACGGGCTCGCCGGGATGCGTGGGCGGTGTGATGGTCATGCCTTCCTGGCCCCGGTCATGATCGCGACGGCATCCGTCATCGAGTGCGACTGCGGCGTGATCGTCGCGGCGCACTTGCCGAGGCGCTGGATGTGGATACGGTCGGCGACCTCGAACACATGCGGCATGTTGTGGCTGATCAGGATGACCGGGATGCCCCGGTCGCGGAGGTTCTTGACCAGCTGGAGCACCTGGTTCGACTCGCGGACGCCGAGGGCCGCCGTCGGTTCGTCGAGGACGACGACCTTGGAACCGAATGCCGCCGCGCGCGCGACGGCGACCGCCTGGCGCTGACCGCCGGAGAGGTTCTCGACCGCGACGGTGACGTCCTGCAGGGTGCTGATGCCGAGGTCGGCCAGCTCCTGCCGCGCACGCTTCCGCATGCCCTTCTTGTCGACCATGCGGAACACCGAACCGAGCAGGCCCGCACGCCGCAGTTCACGGCCGAGGAAGAGGTTCGAGGCCACGTCGAGGGCCGGGGATACGGCGAGGGTCTGGTAGACCGTCTCGATGCCGGCGGCGTGCGCGTCCTGGGGCCGCTTGAACTGCACGGGCTTCCCGTCGAGGGTGATCTCGCCCTCATCGGCGACTTCGGCGCCGGTCAGGCACTTGATCAGGGTGGACTTGCCCGCACCGTTGTCGCCGATGATCGCGAGGACCTCGCCGGGGTAGAGCTCGAGGCTGACCCCGTCGAGGCCGACGACGCGGCCGTAGGTCTTGACGAGCTTCGTTGCCGTGAGGATCGGCTCTCGGACCACGGACGGTCCTGCGGCCGACGATGTGCTGCCATCGAGGAGGGTCATTTGCGTACCTTTCGAATCCACTGGTCGACGGAGACAGCAAGGACGATGAGCACGCCGACCGCGAAGGTCTGCCAGAGCACATCGAGTCCGGCGAGGGAGAGCCCGTTGCGGAAGACGCCGACGATGAGGGCGCCGAGCAGGGTGCCCCAGATCGTTCCGCGGCCGCCGAAGAGGCTCGTGCCGCCGATGACGACGGCGGTGATCGAGTCGAGGTTGAGGTCGGTGCCCGCGTTCGGCGAGGCCGCGTTACTGCGGCCGATCTGGATCCAGGCGCCGATCGCGAGAATCGCCCCGGCGGCGAGGTAGACGCTCATGAGTACCCGGCTGACGCTGATGCCGGCCAGGCGGGCAGCCTCCTTGTCGTCGCCGACGGCGTAGACGTGCCTGCCCCATGCGGTCTGGGAGAGGATGAAGGCGATCACGACGTAGAGGACGAGCATCATCAGCACGCCCATCGTGAAGTTGACCCCGCCAATGGAGAACGTGGTCCCCGTCCAGGTGAGGAGGTCGGGCATGTCGCCGCCGCGGACCGTCGCGCCGTTCGAGTACAGCAGCGTGAGCGCCACGAAGACGTTGAGGGTGCCGAGGGTGACGATGAACGGGGGAAGCCGCAGCCGCGTCACGAGGAAGCCGTTCAAGGCGCCGGCCGCGAGTGCGACGAGGAGCCCCGCGAGCAGGCCCACGACCGGCGAGACGCCGTTCTGCACCGTGAACTGGGCGATCACCATCGAGCTGAGCACCATCACAGCGCCGACGGAAAGGTCGATGCCCGCGGTGAGGATGATCAGGGTCTGGGCGATGGCGAGGGTGCCGACGACGGCGACCTGCTGTGTGATGAGCGAGAGGTTGGCCGGGTTGAGGAACCGCTCGTTGAGCATCCCGAACACGATGATCGCGATGACGAGCACGACGGCCGGGCTGATCGCCGGGTAGCGGTGCATGAGGCCGCGCAGCCGGCTGAGGGGAGTGGTGCGGTCGAGGAATTCCTCGGCCAGGTCATGCGGGCCCGTTGCCGGGTTCGCGGTTTGGGTGGGCTGGGTCACGATGGGCTCCGGTTTCCTAAACGCCTACAGGGAAGCCCCGTGGGATGCCGGAATCGATTCTCGGCACCCCACGGGAGCGGTAGCGGCTCTGGCTAACCCCAGCAGATGCCGGATGCCTTCGTCGTGTCGATCGAGTCGACCCCGGTCTGCGGGGCGTCGGTCACGAGCGCGACACCGGTGTTGTAGAAGTCGAGGCCGGGGCTCGTGGTCGGCTTCGCACCCTTGTTGATCAGGTCGACGATCGCCTGCACGCCGAGTTCGGCCATCTTGACCGGGTACTGCTGGGCGGTCGCACCGATGATGCCGTCCTTGACCTGCTTGACGCCCGCGCAGCCGCCGTCGATCGAGACGACGATCATGTCGGTCTTGCCCGCCGCCTTGAACGCCTGGTAGGCGCCGTAAGCTGCGGGTTCGTTGATCGTGTAGACGACGTTGATGTTCGGGTTCTTGCTCAGGAGCGTCTCGGCCGCGGTGCGGCCGCCGTCCTCCGCGCCGTTCGTGGGCTCGTTGCCGACGATCTCGTAGTCGCCGCCGCTGTACGTTCCGGTCTTGGCTTCGTCACCGTTCTTGGCCTTGTCGGCCGTGTTGATGCCCATCCCGTCCAGGAAGCCCTGGTCGCGGTTGACGTCGACCGAGACGATCTTGTCGCCGAAGAGGTCGAGCATCGCGATGGTGGCCTTCTGGCCGGCGAGCTTTGCAGCGGTCCACTTGCCGATGTCCTGGCCGGCGAGGTAATTGTCCGTCGCGAAGGTGATGTCGACGGAATCCTTGTTCGTCGGCGGCGTGTCCAGCGCGATCACGAAGAGGCCGGCGGCGCGGGCCTTGACGAGCGCGTCCTCGACGCTGGGGCCGGTCGGGGTGATCAGGATGCCCTTGTCGCCCTTGGAGATGGCGTTCTCGACGGCGGTGATCTGGCTCGCCTCGTCGCCGTCTGCCTTGCCGGCAGCGAGAGTGAGGGTGACGCCGGCCGCGTCTGCGGCCTTCTTGGCGCCGTCTTCCATTGCGACGAAGAAGGGGTTGGTGGTGGTCTTGACGATGAGCGAGACGCCGATCGGGCCGGAGGCGGCCCCCGTGGTGGAACTGCTCGAGGCGTTCGAGGAACAACCGGCGAAGCCGATCGTGGCGAGCGTGGCGACCGAAGCGGCGGCAATCATCCGCGTGACGGTGGATTGTGTGGTGGTGCGATTCATCTTTGAATCTCCTCTTGCTAGGGGGGAGGGTGCTCCCTGACAACGATGTCAGTGATCATCTTCAGCGGTGAATGTAATAAGGTCAAGTGCAATCGTGAGGCGGAGACCAAACTGTGACATCGATGTCAGGACCGGAAGACTGGGCTGCGAGCCCGGTGGACGTCGTCGACCCGCGTGCCCGCCCCACGATGAAGAACGTTGCAGCGCTCGCCGGGGTCGGCGTGAAGACCGTCTCCCGGGTGATCAACGGTGAACCGAATGTGTCGCCCGCCACCATCGCCCGGGTGCGTGCCGCGGCCGAGAGCCTGGACTTCCACCCCGACCTGCATGCGGGCAACCTGCGCAGGGCCGACGGCCGCAGCAGCACCCTCGGCCTGCTCGTCGGCAGCGTCGGCAACCCGTTCTCCGGCGCGATGCACCGCGCCGTCGAGGACGCGGCCAACGCCCGCGGAGTCGCGGTCTTCGCGTCGAGCCTCGACGACGACCCCGACCGTGAAGAAGTCGCGGTGTCCGCGTTCCTGCGCCGTCGCGTCGACGGCCTCATCCTCACGACCGTGTCGAAGAGCCAGAGCTACCTCCTGCCCGAGTTGCGCCGCGGCACTCCCGTCGTCTTCGTCGACCGCGAGCCGGCCGGCGTCGAAGCAGATGTCGTCGTGAGCGACAACGCGGCGGGTGCGGCGGCCGCGACGCGGCATCTGCTCTCGTACGGGCACAGGCGGATCGCCTTCCTCGGCGACCGGGCCGACATCCAGACGGCGCAGGAACGCCGCCGCGGGTTCCTCGAAGAACTCGGGCGGGCCGGGGTCGCGACCGCGGACATCCCGGTCATCACCGGCCTGCACGACGAGGACGCCGCGAACCGCGCGCTGATCGCGTTGCTCGAGTCGGAGCATCCGCCGACCGCCGTGTTCAGCAGCCAGAACCTCATCACCATCGGCGCGGTGCGCGGCCTGCGCGAGCGGGGCGCACACCACACGGTTGCGCTCGTCGGCTTCGATGACGTGCCTCTTGCCGACCTGCTCGAACCGGGCGTCACGGTCGTCGCGCAGAACCCGCACGAGATCGGCCGGCTCGCTGCCGCACGGATCTTTGCCCGACTCGACGGAGACCGCTCCGCCGGGAGAACCTATGTTGTACCAACCGAGCTGATCACTCGCGGATCAGGGGAGATGAGACCGAAATGACAGAAAACCAGACAGCGCCAGGCACAGAGACTGCGGGTGCGGGGGCGACCCGCCCGCGCGTCGTCGTCGTCGGCGACGCGCTCATCGACGAGATGCGCGAACCCGATTCAGTGCAGGAGTTCCCCGGTGGGGCGGCGCTCAACGTCGCCGTCGGCCTCGCCATCCTCGGCGTGCCGACGACCCTGATCGCGATGGTCGGCGACGACGCAGACGGCGCCGTGCTCCGGGACTTCATCGCCAGCTACGACGTGGAGCTGATCGCGACGCCCGGACCCTTCGGGAGCTCCCGGGCGACGTCGGACCGCACCGACGGTGAGCCGAGATATGCCTTCAACGAGGCCGCGCAGAAGCGGCGCATCGAATTCGGTCCCCGGGAGCGCGCCGCCCTCGATGCCGCGCCGCTCGTCGTCGTCAGCTGCTTCCCGTTCGACGACACCGCGCAGACGGATGAGTTCCTCGCCGCGGTCGGCGACGGCGAGCACCGCCTCGTGATCGACCCGAATCCGCGGGCAGGGATGCTGCACGACAAGGCCCGCTTCGTGGAGAACTTCGAGCGCGCCGCAGCGAGCAGCCTGCTGACCAAGGTCGGCGACGAGGACGCGGAGCTCCTCTACGGCAGCAGCCTCGAGGAGTTGCGCGAGCGCCTCGTCGCGAGCGGAACGCACCACGTGCTCGCGACCGCTGGCCGCGCAGGGGCCTCGATCAAGAC
>NZ_JASJVF010000158.1:0-7807 GCF_035019805.1 Cryobacterium sp. 10I1 | reverse complement strand
TTTTCCCAGACCAACAACCCCAGCCCAGGAAATCCGTCGGCGTTTTAAACTTCGCCGTTACTGACCCACGCTCCTAGCCACAGGTTCGACCCCGGGCCCAGTTCACACGGCGAGCCCCTTCACAGGGCGAACCCCTCGGCTCGCCCCGCTCCCGGGTCGCCCCGGTCTCAGAACGACCGGCGCGTCACGGTTTCGGCGAGCCTCTCGAGCTGGTCCCGCATGTCGGGGGCGATCGGAGAGGCGTGGAGCGCGCCGCGCGCATCCGCGACCTGGTCCGTGATGAGCGTCTCGACGCTCTCGACGGCTCCGCTGGCCCTGATGAGTTCCTGCAGCGACAGGATCTGGGCCGCGTCGAGCCCCGGGTCTCCGAGGAGTCCGTCGAGGTACTCCCGCGCGGCCGGTTCGAGCGCGCGCCTGGCGAGTGCGATGAGCACGGTGCGCTTGCCCTCCCGCAGGTCGTCACCGCTCGGTTTGCCCGTCACGGCCGCGTCGCCGAACACTCCGAGAAGGTCGTCCCGGAGCTGGTATGCGATGCCGAGCGGAAGCCCGAAGGCGCGCAACGCGTCGAGGTGGGCCGTGTCGGCGCCCGCGAGTGCCGCCCCGATGACGAGGGGAGCCTGGACGCTGTACTTCGCGGACTTGAAGACGATGACCCGCATGGCGCGTTCGAGCAACTCCTCCTCCTGCTGCACGAGCCAGGCCCTTTCCTCGAGGATGTCGAGGTACTGACCGGCTGTCACCTCCGTGCGCATCTGGTTGAATTCGTGGCGACCGAGCCTGGCCGCCACAGGATCTGCGGAGGCCTGGAGGCCCTCGTCGAGGAGCTCGTCGCTCCACCCGAGGAGCAGGTCCCCGAGAAGGATGGCGGAGGCCCGGCCGAACTCGACAGGAGCGCCGGCCCAGCCGCCCGTGGCATGCAGGGATTCGAAGAGTTTATGGGCGGACGCCGAACCCCTGCGGGTGTCCGAATTGTCGATGATGTCGTCGTGGACGAGGGCGGCGGCATGGAAGATTTCGAGGGCGGCGGCCGCCGCGATGACCGGCGCGGAATCGAGCGCGTCCGAACCGGGGACGCTCTGCCAGCCCTGGTGGCAGAACTGGGCCCGGAAGCGCTTACCACCGCTGAGAAACTGCCGTGAGAAGTTCACCAGCGCGCTAAGATCCGGGCTGACAGTAGTCACAATTAGTTGACGGGTTTTCAGGAATTCGTCGATGCGAGTTTGAACCAGATCGACCAGTTGATTGCTTTCAGCCACCCGCCTAGCCTAGCTATCGCGGCGGGGCTAGAATTGGGATTCACCGGTGATCCTACAGAGGAGGAATAAGATGCCGCTTTCGGAACAAGAGCAGCGACTCCTTGAAGAGATGGAGCGCGGGCTCTACCACAACGACTCCGACTTCGTCGCGACCGTTGGCGGTTCATCGCTTCGCCCGAACTACCGCTCGATCGCCCTCGGCGTTCTCGCGGTCGTCGCCGGTATCGGGGGACTGATCGCCGGAGTCGCAGTGCAGCAGCTGTGGCTCGGAATCCTCGGCTTCGTCGTCATGTTCGCAGGGGTATTGCTCGCCACGTCACCGGGCAAGGCCGCCCGCAGGCTGTCGTCCTCCGGCTTCTCATCCTCCGGCACGTCACCGTCCGGGACGAGCGGGTCACGCCCGTCGGGTTCCGGCAAGTCCGGCCGCGGGTTCATGGACCGTCTCAATGACCGTTGGGATCGACGCCAGGACGGCAACTAGCCCTTCGGCTCCCATCCTCCACAGCACGACCGAAACTTCACAAAAGCAGGGCCGATCACAGATCGGCCCTTTTTTGTGCCCAAAATCGACTCTCGACCCCGCTCGCCCTTGGATTTCCCTCCACCCATCACTTAGCCTGTTCATCTGGTATTTTTCTAGAAATTTACTCGTTGATCGTGGCATTTCCCGTTTTCGTGGTCCAAAGTGGAGTAAAGTGGAGTAACACCTGAACTTGGCCGGAAGAGAAGGGGTGATGAATGTTCCTCGGGACCTATGCCCCCAAGCTCGACGACAAGGGACGCGTCATCCTCCCCGCGAAGTTCCGTGAGCAGTTGTCCACCGGCATCGTGATGACCCGCGGCCAGGAGCACTGCCTCTACGTCTTCACGACCCGGGCGTTCGAGGAACTGCACGAAAAGATCAAGCAGGCCCCGATCACGAGCAAGCAGGGCCGTGACTTCCTCCGGGTCTTCACCTCCGGAGCCAGTGCGGAAACTCCCGACAGCCAGAACCGCGTCACCATCCCCGCCAACCTCCGCAGCTATGCCGGCCTCGACCGCGAACTCACGGTGATCGGTGCGGGCGACCGTGTCGAGATCTGGGATACCGAGGCCTGGGACCTGTACCTCGCCGAACAGGAAACCTCGTTCGCCAACACCACGGAGGAGGTGATTCCGGGACTCTTCTAGAACCTGGCGCCTGACTCCCAGCCGTACGCCCTGACACACTTCCCCGGTGCCAGGACTGCCGGATGGGGATCAGGATCCAGGAACTACTCCCCGGGACCATGAACATCGACGAAATCCATACCCCCGTACTGCTCGAACGCTGTGTCGAGCTCCTCGCGCCGGCCCTGAACCAGCCCGGCGCCGTGCTCGTCGACGCGACCCTCGGCATGGCCGGGCACTCCGAGGCCTTCCTGACCCGCTTCCCAGGACTCACCCTCGTCGGCCTCGACCGTGACCTCGAGGCGCTCTCGATCGCCGAGGAGCGCCTCAAGCCGTTCCGCGACCGGATCCACCTCGTGCACACCGTCTACGACGGCATCCAGGACGCCCTCGACTCCCTCGGCATCAAAGAGGTCCAGGGCGTGTTCTTCGACCTCGGAGTCTCCTCGCTCCAGCTCGACCGGGTCGAACGCGGTTTCTCGTACTCCAAGGACGCTCCGCTCGACATGCGGATGGACAACACGAGCGACCTGACGGCGGAGCACATCCTCGCGACGTACAGCGAGTCCGAACTGCGCCGGATCTTCCACGAGTACGGCGAAGAGAAACTCGCGGCACGCTACGCCAAGGCCATCGTCGAGGCTCGGTCCACCGCCCCTCTCGTCCGCTCTGCCGAGCTCGTCGCGATCCTCACGAAGGTCACCCCCGTCGTCGTCCAGCGCACCGGACACCCGGCGAAGCGGGTCTTCCAGGCCCTGCGCATCGAGGTCAACCAGGAACTCTCCGTTCTCGAACGCGCGATCCCCGCCGCCCTCGACGCCGTCGCCGTGCACGGCCGGATCGTCGTGGAGGCCTACCAGTCGCTCGAGGACCGGATCGTCAAGAAGGCGCTCGCCCGGGCATCCACCTCGAGCGCCCCCGCCGGCCTGCCCATCGAGCTGCCGGAACACAAGCCACTGTTCACACAGTTGATCCGGGGCGCCGAACTCGCCTCGGAAGAAGAAAAGGCGAGAAACCCCCGTGCGACGTCGGTCAGACTTCGCGCCGCCGAGCGACTGAGGAGAGCCGGATGAGCGACAATCTCGCACGCGTGCTGCGACCGAACTGGGAAAGTACCCCCCGGCACGACACCCCCGACCAGAAACCGCTGGACGCTCCGGCAGGCCAGCCAGGCTCGCGGCTTCGCCACATCGAGATCGTCGCAACGCGCAGCCAGCGCCGGGCACGACCCAAGATCGCCTTCGCCCTGTCCGCCGTCGCCGGGGTTGCGGTGATCATTGTCGCGCAGCTCCTGCTGAGCGTCGGAATCTCGCAGGGCGCGTACGAGGTGTCCCGCCTGCAGGCCAGCCAGACGGAACTCAGCCGCACCGCCGACAGCGTCACGGAGGACCTCGTCCGGGTCTCCTCCCCGCAGAGCCTCGCGGCCAACGCCGAGGCCATCGGCATGATCAGCAACTCCAACCCGGTCTACCTGCGCCTCTCCGACTCCGCAGTGCTCGGCGCCCCGAGTTCCGCAACGGGCAGTCAGGCCGGTGCGGCGAGTCTCGTGCCGAACGCGCTGCTCACCGGCGTACCTTTGGTGACACAGCCAGCCCAGGCCACCGGGCAGGGCGCGAGCGTCGCCGGCGCCGCGACGTCACCAGCCACCACGACCGCCCCGACAACCTCAACCGCCGCCGTGCCAGCCCCTGGCGCCGGACTCCCGACGCCCACGACTCGCTAGAACGCATTCCCGCACGAGCCGGGGTGCCACAACCGCGGCCCCGTCCGCAGTAAGGAACCGAAACTGTGGGTGTCAGTGCCAGGTCGACGCGCAGCGGCAAGCGCCGCATCGCGATCACGGTCGTTCTCCTCTTCGCGATCGTCGCACTCTTCGTGGTCAGGCTCGTCGACATCCAGGTCGTCCGTGCCGACACCCTCAGCGCCGATTCACTCGGCAACCGATCGGTCGAGCAGCCCATCTACGGCTCACGCGGTGACATCGTCGACGCCAACGGCGTCGTACTCGCCGGGACGGTGATGCGCTACAATATCACGCTGTCTCCCCGCAATGCCGTCGAGTTCACCCGCACAACGGCGGCGGGAGACCAGACGGTCACCGTCGCCCAGGCCGCTGCGGAGGTCGGCGCCATCACCGGTCAGACCGGAGACGCGATCCTCGCGATCATCTCTTCGTCGCTCGCCGCCAATCCCGCGTCGGATTACGCCATGGTGACCAAGGCAGTGGATGTCTCTGTGTTCCGGGCGGTCGACGCGCTCGAGATCCCGTGGATCTACTTCGAGAAGAAGCCCGGCCGGGTGTACCCGGACGGTGCGGTCGCAGGCAACCTCGTCGGATTCGTGTCGTCAGAGGGTGAAGCCCAGGCCGGCCTTGAAATCGGCCAGGACTCCTGCCTCGCGAGCACCGACGGAACGGAGACCTACGAGAAGGGCGCAGACGGCGTCCGGCTGCCGCAGAGCACCGTCACGGAGAAGGCGGCCGTCGACGGCGGAGATGTCGTGACGACGATCGACTCCGACCTGCAGTGGTTCGTCCAGCAGGCCCTGGCCAAGCAGGCCCAGGCCACCGGCGCGGCGTGGGGAACGGTCGTGGTGCAGGAGGTCAAGACCGGGAAGCTCGTCGCGGTCGCCGACTATCCCAGTGTCGACCCGAACAACGTCAACGGAACGACCAACCCCGATGACCGTGGCTCGCGCGCTTTCACGGCCTCCTTCGAACCGGGGTCGACCTTCAAGGCGCTCACCGCGGCATCCGTTCTCGATGCGGGCAAGGCCACGGTGAATACCCAGGTCGTCGCGCCCTATCGATACCTGCCGGGCAACGGCGCGAACATCAACGACAGTTCCGGTCACGCCGACCTGCACCTCACCCTCACCGGCGTGCTGATCGAATCCTCGAACACCGGTATGTCCAAGTTCGGCGAACTGCTGACCGACAAGCAGCGCTATGACTACATGACCAAGTTCGGCCTCGGCACTGCGACGGAGGCGGGGTTCCCCGCCGAAGACTCCGGAATCCTGCATCCCTACGACGAATGGGACCCCCAGACCAAGTACGCCACCATGTTCGGCCAGGGCCTGACCACGACGGCGCTCCAGATCGCGAGCATCTACCAGACCATTGCGAACAAGGGCGTCCGGTTGCCCGTCCAGCTCGTCGCCGGCTGCCGCCAGGCGGACGGCACCATGACGAATGTGCCGGCAGCAGCGGGAACCCAGGTCGTCTCGGCATCGGCCGCGCACGACACCTCGGACATGCTTGAGATGGTGTACCAGAAGGCCTGGCTGTCCAAGGTCTGGAACATTCCCGGCTACCGGGTCGCCTCGAAGACCGGAACGGCCCAGATGCCGGACGGCCACGGCGGGTACACCCACGGGTACCTTGTGTCGGTTTCCGGGTTCGCTCCCGCAGACGATCCGGAGTACGTCGTTTCGGTCAGTCTCGCCGATCCTGTTAAACTGAATTCGTCTGCAGCGCCCGCTCCGATCTTCCAGGAGGTCATGAGCCAGGTGCTGAAGAAGTACCGGGCAGTTCCATCGGGCGCTCCAGCGCCTGCCCTTCCCGGTACCTGGTAAGAAAGCGAGCCCCGTGACCGAGTTGGCACCATCGGCTCTCCGTCCTCAGCACCCGGTTGCGCGGTCGTTGTCGGGCATGGTTGATGAATTCGAACTTTTCCTGCGCGGCGACATCGAGGGTCTCGAAGTCTCCGGCGTGAGTATCTCCTCCCGTTCCGTCCAGCCGGGCGACCTGTACGTCGGCGTTCCCGGGCGAGCCTTCCACGGCGCGAGCTTCGCCGACGACGCCAGGGAGGCCGGAGCCGTCGCCATCCTGACCGATGAGGCCGGTGCGCTCGTCGCCGCCGGAAGCGGCCTGCCGATCCTCGTCACCCCGGACGCGCGCGCCGCTCTCGGCGCGGTCGCCGCCTGGATCTACCGGACCGACGAGAACCCGGCAACGCTCTTCGCAGTGACCGGAACGAATGGCAAGACGAGCGTCGTCTACCTCCTCGTCGCCATCCTGAACCAGCTCGGCGTCGTCACAGGCCTCACCTCGACCGCGGAACGCCGCATCGGCGACCTCGCCGTCGTGAGCTCGCTCACCACCCCGGAGGCCACCGAACTGCATGCCCTTCTCGCCAGGATGCGCGAAGCCGAAGTGCGCGCCGTCGCGATCGAGGTCTCCGCGCAGGCCCTCAGCAGGCACCGCGTCGACGGGCTCGTCTTCGATGTCGCAGGGTTCACCAACCTCAGCCACGACCACCTCGACGACTACGCCAGCCTCGACGAGTACTTCCAGGCCAAACTCGAACTCTTCCAGCCCGACCGGTCCCGGCGCGGCGTCATCACCGTGGACTCCGAATGGGGCCAGCGGATCGTCGCAGAGTGCCGCATCCCGGTGACGACCCTCAGCATCCATCCAGAGGTCGACGCCGACTGGCACCTCTCGATCGTGTCGGAGGACGCCCTCTACACGGAGTTCCTGCTCGAGGGGCCGGAGGGCCGCCGCCTGCAGACCCGTGTTCCGCTGATCGGCTGGTTCATGGCCGCGAACGCCGCACTGGCCATCCTGATGCTCGTCGAATCCGGCTACGACCTCGATGCCATCAATCACACCCTCGCCCGCGACGGCGGCATCGACGTCTACATCCCGGGGCGCACCGAGCGCATCTCCGGCGACCGCGGACCGCTCGTCTACATCGACTACGGTCACAGCCCGGACGCCTTCCTCAACACCCTCGCGGCCATCCGCACCTTCACGCCGGGGCGACTGTTCATGGTCTTCGGCGCCGACGGCGACCGCGACACCACCAAGCGCGCGGCCATGGGTGCCATCGCAGCCAGGGGCGCAGACGTCGTCGTCATCACCGACTTCCACCCCCGCTACGAGGACCCGGCCTCGATCAGGGCCGCCCTGATCGCCGGCGCCCGAGAGGCCGTCCCCGACGTGGAGCTCTACGAGGTCGCCGACCCGCGCACCGCCTTCCGCACCGCGCTCGGCCTCGCGGTCGAGGGCGACTCGATCCTCTACGCGGGCCCCGGCCACGAGAACTATCACGAAGTGAACGGCGTCAAGATCCCCTATTCCGCCCGCGACGATTCCCGGCTCGCGCTGCGCGAAGCGGGGTGGCAGTAGATGATCGCCCTCTCCCTCTCCGAGATCGCCGGCGCCGTCAACGGCGCCCTGCACCTCGACGGAGCCCTGAACGCCGACGGCTCGCCGACGACGCCGGCGACCGTCGTCTCCGGTGCCGTCGACACCGACTCGCGTGAGATCCGCCCCGGCGGCATCTTCGTCGCGAAGCCGGGGGAGACCACCGATGGTCACCTCTTCGCTCCTGCCGCGATCGACAACGGCGCCGCGCTCCTCATCGTCGAGCGCGCGCTCGACCACCCCCTCGCCC
>NZ_JASJVF010000157.1:0-7909 GCF_035019805.1 Cryobacterium sp. 10I1 | reverse complement strand
TATTCGGAGAAGATCGCGGTCGCTCCCGGATCTCATCGGATCTGCGCGTATGGGATCAACACTGGGGCGGGCGGCAACACCCTGGTCGGGTGCCTTACGATCACGGTCTAAACGGCCGTACGCGGGGCGTACCCTGGTCACCGTTACAGGTAGCAGGGTCGAGGCCGGGAACGGGCGCCGCGTGCGTGGCCT
This sequence comes from Cryobacterium sp. 10I1, assembly GCF_035019805.1. Lineage (NCBI taxonomy): Bacteria > Bacillati > Actinomycetota > Actinomycetes > Micrococcales > Microbacteriaceae > Cryobacterium > Cryobacterium sp. 10I1. The sequence continues at coordinate 7,717 of NZ_JASJVF010000157.1, read as the reverse complement.
CGCCCTGGACTCGTCATTGGACGGAGCTAGGGAACAGGCATTCGCGTTATTCTAAATGCCGTCCGTAGGAGAGCTTGGCTGACATTTGTATCGCTGGGGCCGGCCTTACCGTCATCGCCACGGCCTGGTGGTCGTGACCTCGCTCGGGGAAAGCCGGACGAAGCCGGGCAAAAACGCGCACAGCATCGAGGCAGTTTCTGTCGCTCGCGGCGAGTTCCTGGATTCACCTACGGGCACGCCGGGCGGGACGGAGGTGACGGTACGCACGCTGCGAACCCAATAGTGCGGATGTCGGCACGGCAGCTGCTACTACTTCGGCGGGACTCGACAGCCGGGTTGAAGACATCACTGCACGTGCCCTTTTTCGATCACACCGCGGACGGCCCTTTTCATTTTGAAAGTTCTTACACACGGCTTCGCGCTCGCGCGAACGGCTCGCGTTCTTAGAGACATCTCTCCGGCTGACGATTGCATATCCTGCGGGACAACCCCATCCAGGGGGCATGGGAGCATTAGTGTCGGAAATTGGCCTCAGTGAGTTTGCAGGGCGCTCCACCATAGTTGTGACGAGCGCCGCCTTGCGCGCTTTCGTACGGTGGCCTTTCGCTGCTGGCTGATGAACGGACTCTCCGATGACCTCTTCAACACCCGATGCCCGTCCGATCGCTCATCGTGGCGAGGCGAGTAAGCGTGTGCGTCGACGTCGGAGGATCCTGGTGTCGCGGGCGCGGGCGCGGTCGTTGTGATCGTTGGGCGGATGGCGGCCTTCGCGATCTACAGTTACAACGATCTGTCCAACCTCATCCACCGTTCGACGATCACGATGTCGACCGCGTCGGCAACGCCGGGGGTACCGCAGAATACCGGCGAGACGAAGGACGCCTACACCGACCGGGCCACTCCGCTGCAATCCGGGTCGATCCCGTGCGTCGAATAGGCCCGGTCACAGCATTACCCATTGACCGTGCGGCACGATTGCGCGGCGCGGTCCCCGGAGTTCGGACCCGGAATGTTGAACTGTTCTTGTTGCTGCTGGCCAGTGTCATTGTGCTCGGCAGTGTGCTGCTCGTGCAGCTGGGAGCTACCGGACACACTGATGCGGCGTTCATCGGTGTGAGCGCGACACTTCCAGCCCTGTCGCTCTTGACGCACGTGGTGATGCGGTTCGCGGCACCGTTATCTGATCCGTTCATTCTGCCGATTATGACCGTCCTCAGTGGGCTTGGGATCGCGGAAATTTATCGGATCGATCTTCATTACGGCTCTACCGGCTGGGCAAGTGCGAGCGTTCGACAAATCGTCTGGTGTGCGATCGCGGTCATTTGTGCACTGGTGACGCTATTGGTTGTACGGAACATTCAGCTCCTGCACCGATACACGTTCACCTTCGGGCTCATTGCCGTGGCCTTACTCGCGCTTCCCCTGGTACCCGGAATCGGAAGAGTCGTCTCCGGCGCTCGGGCCTGGATCAGCATCGGTTCGCTCAGTTTCCAGCCCGGGGAGATCGCGAAGATCGCTTTGGCGGTCTTCTTCGCAGGATACCTTGTGCGACACCGCGACGCGCTGTCGCTCTTGGGGAACAAACATCTCGGATTTCGATTTCCCCGCGTTCGCCATACGGGCCCGATCGTTTTGGTCTGGCTGCTCTCTATCCTTGTGGTGATCGCCCAACACAATCTCGGCCCTGGCCTGCTTTACTTCGGGATCTTTCTCGTCTTGATCTACGTTGCCACAGCACGGCTCAGCTGGCTCATCATCGGTGGTCTACTCATCGTGGCGGGCACCGCTGCTGGCAATGCCAGCCTCAGCTACGTGAACCTTCGGATCACTAACTGGTTCACCCCATTCGACACCCAGGTCTACAACGCGACCGGCGGAAGCTACCAGCTCGTCCAAGGTCTATTTGGCTTCGCGCACGGTGGCCTGATTGGCACTGGCCTTGGCCAAGGGCAGCCTTGGATCACCCCGGTCTCGCAAAGCGACTACATCTTCGCAAGCCTCGGTGAAGAACTCGGCCTCGCGGGGATCTTTGCCATTCTCTCCCTCTACCTTCTCTTCACCGCGCGCGGCCTGCGAATCGCGCACGACAGCGCCGACGACTTCAGCACTCTCCTCGCCGTCGGGCTTGCCTTTGTCGTCGCCCTGCAGACGTTCATCATCATCGGCGGACTTACCCGCATCATTCCACTCACCGGACTCACCACCCCCTGGCTCTCTGCCGGCGGATCCTCCGTCATCTCCAACTGGGTCATCGGGGCCCTCCTCCTACGAATCTCCAATCAACGCCGCCCATCACGCCAGCGGGCGGGACCTAAAAGTTCATGATCCGAGATGCCAGTGACCAAGCCCGGTTCACGTCTTGACAGATCCTCGGTTGCGTCCCGCGGAGCGGTGCACTTCCCGGTCTTGGGGCGTTGCCACTCTCGTAGGTCAGCAAGGCGTCGTGACCGGCCGCGGCCCGCGCAAAAGTCCTCGTGCGTTTCCACTATTTTAGGCGTGCCAGAATTCCTCTATGAGGCATTCCGTCTTTGCCAGGTCCCATCCAATGGTTCGCGTCCGCCCAGCGCGAGGGTGTGCCCTGTGCGCGTCCGATTTCGTCCGCCGGGCCCGGTGGTGATCCTCTTGGATACTAATGGGCTGCCTCTGACGCGGGAGGACGTGGCGCGTTCCTCTGACCGTGCCCGGGTCTCCCGGGCACGGCAGTCCAGTAAGGGGTATCACCTGGCGTGGCTGCTGGCCGGCCCGGGACTGCTGGTCATGCTGGGCGAAAATGACGGGCCAAGCATGGTCTCCTACGCCGCGGACGGGGCCAACTATGGCACGGGGTTCTTTCTGCCTTTCATCGTTGTTCTTTTCGCGATGTCTTACCTCTGTCAGGAAATGTCCATGCGGGTAGGCGCCGTGACCCATCGTGGCTACGGCGAACTGGTCCTGCAACGCTACGGTCGTCTCTGGGGGTGGTTCGGGGCAGTGGACCTCGTGCTCACAAATCTCGTCACCCTGGTCTCCGAGTTCGTCGCGATCCGGGTCGGTCTGGCCTTCTTCGGCCTGGGAGCGCCGGTCGCTGCCAGTCTGGGGATCGTGTTGGTCTTCCTGACCCTCGCCGGGGGACGGTACCGGCGGTGGGAAAGAATTGTTTTGGGACTGGCCATGTTCAACGGCCTGTTCCTGGTCGCCGCGATCATGGTGCACCCGGATCCGGGTGCCATCGGCGGAGCGTTCGCGACGTGGTCACCGTTTCCCTTTGATGGTCTCACCCCGCTGCTGCTGCTGCTGACTGCAACCATCGGTGCGACCGTCACACCATGGATGGTGTTCTTCCAGCAGAGCGCCTCGGCAGATAAGGGAATAACCCACCAGGACATTAGGCACGGCCGTCTGGACACGGCGGTCGGTGCAGGTTTGGCCGCGGTGTTTGGCTGCGCAGCCCTCATCGTCGGTGCGGCGCTGTTCGCTCATGGCGGCTCAGCGATCCAGGGTCTCGCGGGCGCTGGTTTCCCTGCCGCACTGAGCGCCGTGGCGGGAATGCCGGTGGGCGCGGTCTTTGCCCTGGGCCTAATCGAAGCCGGGGCCGTGGCGATCCTGACTATCTCAGCCAGCACCGCGTACGCCGCCGGTGAATGTATCGGGGTCTCGGCCAGCTTCAACAGTTCCCCCCGCGGCGCAGGCCTTTTCTACGGTGTCAATGTCACCTCGGCCTTGATCTCGGCGGCAGTGATCCTGATTCCTGGTGCGCCGTTGCTTGCCATTGCGCTGAACGCGAATGTGCTGGCCACTGTTCTTCTCCCAGTCACGCTGGTCTTCCTGATGATGTTAGCCAACGACCGTGAACTGATGGGCAAATGGGCCAACACACGCCTGACCAATATATTAGGAACCCTAGTGATCACTTTCATCGCGCTCTGCGCGGCGGGCTACGGAATCATCTCCTTCCTCCAGACCATCCACCTCATTCCGAACTAGTCACACGAACACGAATCCGAGTGCTCCGCAAACGACAAGGAACCCAGGTGAAAAGCTGCAACCATGACACGGAGGACCCTGCGGCGGTACTTGAACCGGGCCAACTGTCCACAGCAAAATCACGCCCGGTCCCCCCGGCTGTGCTGGGCCCCAGCACTCGGAAAGCCTTGTGGGCGTTAAGGATTTTCGTCTTACTGCTGGCCATCCTGGTCACCTACACCTTCATCGCCCCAATCATTAAGTAACCAAATTCAGGGGGATGCCCTCGGCACGCCATGACACGGTCATGTACGCCAAGGAACTTCGGGGCACGTCGATCAAGGTCAACGCTCGCGGCGCGCGCGCAGGTACTCGCCCAGCAGGTTCGGCGCGTTGGTCATTTCTCTACCGTAGGCCCGCGGTCACGGATGTTCCATGGTCCTGCCGCTCCCATGATTGAAGGGGCACTGGCTGGGCACAGCCTGGCGCGGAAGAGTTATCACTATGACCACACATCACGTACTCGTCACCGGCGGGTCCGGCTTCATCGCCGGCCACATCATCTTGCAGCTTCTCGAGCAGGGCCATGTGGTGCGAACCACCGTCCGCTCACTCGCCAAGGAGGGATCCGTGCGTTCCGTGCTCGCCGACGCGGGCTTGGTGCACGGCGAAAACCTCAGCTTCGTCGTCGCCGACCTGCTCAAGAACGCCGGATGACCGGAGGCCGTCGCCGGAGTGGACCACGTACTGCACGTGGCATCCCCCGTGCTACCCGGGCATCTCAAGAACGAGGCCGACCTTATCGTGCCGGCACGGGAGGGCGCGCTGCGGGTCCTGCGTGCGGCCCGCGTGTTGTACGTCTCCGTGGGTGACGATGAGGCCGGGGTTGTGCGTCACGTGGGTTGACGATGGGGTTGTCCACGTCGGCAGCATCATCGTGACGAGCGGCGATGGTCGCGGACGAACGCCCGGGCCGTGATCGTCACGATGATCTTGGCCGGGCTGCTCGGCACGTTGACGGCGACCGCCGCACCCTCAACACGAGGTGGCCCCTTCCCCGGCCAGGTGTGGTAGTCAAGAGTTACTGGCATGACCTTGTGGCAGCAGAACGGAGCTGGACGCGATGATCGTGGTCGCCTCGCCGGAGCAGGCCGAGGCCCTGCTCGACGCGGGGCAGCTGGGCTGTCCCGGCTGTCCCGGGGCGTTGCGCCCGCACGGGTATGGCCGCATCCGCAGGGTGCGCAGCCTCGACGAGGCACCGGTCACGGTGCGACCCCGCTGTGCCCGCTGCCCGGAGTGCGCAGCTACGCACGTGCTGCTGCCCGCAGCGCTGGTGCTGCGCCGGGCGGACACGGCCGAGGTGATCGGCACTGCCCTGGCTGCGAAGGCCCGCGGCGACGGGCACCGCCGGGTCGCGGCCCAGTTGGGCCGCCCGGTCTCCACGGTGCGCCGCTGGCTGCGTCGGGCACGGGAAGCACACGCCGACTGGTTGCATGAACAGGGTGTGCAGCACGCGTACCGTGCCGATCCTGACATCCTGAGCCGCGATCTGGTCTGGCCGACTCCGCTCGGGGACGCGCTGAACCTCCTCGCCGGCGCGGCGCTGGCCTGCCGGCAGCGTTGGGACTGCCCGCTGCCGGTGTGGACGCTGATCGGAATGTTCACCCGCGGCCGGCTCCTCCCCGCGCCCTTGCGCACCTGAGATCCCGCGCCGAGGCGCTTCCGCATGCCCGAAAACCGCCGTCATCGTGACGACCGTCACGATAGACGCCGTCATCGCTGACGACGACCACGTCACCGTGCCGCCCACACCCCCAATTCTCATCGTCAATCAGGATGACGCCTCATCGTCATTCAACGTGACGGACAACACCCGCGACGCCGGCGTGCAGCGTGTCGTGCTCACCTCCGCGTTTCATGCGGTGAGCTGGGGACACCCACACAATGGCCACGTCTTCACCGAGGACGACTGGACCATCCTTGACGGCCCGGGCGTCGACGCATACGGTAAGAGCAAAACACTCGCCGAGCGCGCCGCCTGGCAATTCATGGCTGACGAGGGAGGTGCCATGACACTTGCCACGCTCCCCGTGGCGGTGATGGGACCGGTAATGGGCGACGACGTCTCGGGGGCGAACCGCATAGTCCAGACTATGCTTGAGGGCCGGATGCCTGGCTTCCCCGATCTCTATATCCCCATCGTTGACGTACGCGACGTGGCGATAGCGCACATCCTCGCGATGACGGCGGCGGATGCCGCCGGGCAGCGTCTCCTGCTCTCGAACGGTCCCGCCATCCCGATGCAGCAGATCGGAGCCGTCATCAAGGCGCATCTCGGTGTTGACGCGCGGCACGTGCCCACCCGGTCGCTCGCCGACATGCCCGGTGTTCCCGACCTCGGCTACTCGAAGAAGACTTCGAACGACAAGGCGCGCCGCGTGTTGGGTTGGACGCCGCGCGACCCGCGCAAAGCCATCGTGGCCGCCGCCGAGAGCATGGTGAGGAAGGGATTCGTCACCCGGTAATGTCGCCGGCTGACGCGTTCGCCCGGCATCGAGGGCAAACGTGCGCGCATCGAAGGCACACCTTCAGCGACTACTGCCCGCAGTGATACAAGCCCTTGGGGAAGCCGATGGTGCGCAGTTCGGGATCCAAATTTTCACATTGCCTGGTGTGTTCGGCTGTGCTATCGGCCTCACTGCTCCCGTGGAGCGCGATTGCTTGCGATCTCGATGGCGTGACTCTGTGACGTCGGATATCCGCCAGCACCGGGATATCGGGTCGGAAAGAATCGAAGTGAAGCTCGCACCGACGAGCCCTACCAGCCCTCGCTCGCCCCCGCACCGAAGGAAGCCCATGCCGACGCACACCGTGATTGATCCTGCCATCCTCTACTTCGGAACACCCGTTGCGCTTCTCAGTACGATCGACCGCGACGGTGCCACTAATACGTCCCCGATGTCGTCCGTTTTCTGGCTTGGCCAGACTGCCCTCCTTGGCATGGGCGCCCGGTCCTTGACTGCACAGAACCTTCTCGACACCCGCGAGTGCGTCATTAACCTCCCCACTGCCGAACTAGTCGAGGCGGTAGACAGGATAGCGTTGACGACCGGTCGCATGCCCGTCCCTCCTGGCAAGGCTGGCGTTGGCTATCGATACGAGCCCGACAAGATAGCCTGTGCCGGTTTGCATGCCCGACCTGGTGACACCGTCCGAGCGGAACGGATCGACGAATGCCCGGTTAATCTCGAAGCCCGCATCGTTCATTCGCGTCCCCTCGAGAAAGATGACCCGGCCGATGGCGACACGTTCATTTTCGAAGCCAGGATCACGAGGGTGCATGTCCACGAGTCGATCCGCGTGAAAGGGTCGAAGAATCGTATCGATCCGAACTTGTGGCGGCCTCTGATCATGAATTTTCAGCGTTTTTACGGACTCGGCGACGAGTTGCATCCCTCGCGTTTGGCTCAGACGGACGAGGAGTGGTACCGCTAATGGCGCCCTGACAGCTCATCTCGCCAACGAGAAGCCCTGGCGCCTTGCCGAATCGGTGATCAGGAATGCGACGAAATGCCCTAACCGGGCCGTCTGAACACGGCAAAACGCGATCGAGAAGTGCCGAACGTCGGTGTCGTTCGTGGAACTGGACGGGCATTCTATTGTTGTGAGTGCAGGTTACGCACGTGGAGCCAGATCGTGATGGCGAAGAGTGGAATGTGGCGTGCCGGAAGATTTCTGGCAAACCAGACTGGCAGGTACGTCGGTGGCTGAGCCG
>NZ_JASJVF010000156.1:0-8016 GCF_035019805.1 Cryobacterium sp. 10I1 | reverse complement strand
ACGACCACTATCTCGTCGCCGAACGCGCCGATAACCACATCCTCCTGGCCATGGACGCCGATCTCACCCGTTCGCTCGCCGGAGGTGCACCGTGGATCCTGATGGAACATTCCACGGGAGCCGTCAACTGGCAACCGCGCAACATCGCCAAGACGGCCGGGGAACTCGCCCGGAATTCGCTCTCCCACCTCGCCCGTGGCGCCGACGGGATCCTCTTCTTCCAGTTCAGGGCCTCCCGATACGGCGCTGAGAAGTTTCACTCCGCCATGCTGCCCCACGCCGGTACCGAGACCCGGGCCTGGCGCGACGTGGTCGCACTCGGTGCCACCCTTGCCCGGCTCGAGCCCGTCCGCGCGAGCCGCGTGCAGGCCCGGGTGGCCATCCTCTGGGACGTGGAATCGTTCTGGGCGCAGGACCTCGAGTGGCGCCCGAGCGTCGAGCTCGACCACCGCGAGCGCATCGAGGCGTTCTACTCCGCCCTGTGGAACCAGGGCGTCACCGTCGATTTCGCACACCCGGCCGCAGATCTGCGCGGGTACGACGTGGTGCTGGCCCCGAGCCTGTACCTGTTGGGTCGCGCTGCTGCCGACAATCTCACCGAATACGTGCGCGGCGGCGGCACACTCGTCGTGTCCTATTTCTCAGGGATCGTCGACGAACAGGATGCCGTCTATCCGGGGGCTGCTCCCGGCGCGCTGCGCGACGTGCTCGGCCTCGCCATCCACGAATTCCGTCCCCTGCACGAAAACGAATCGGTTGGCCTGAGCAACGGAAGATCGGGATCCGGCTGGACCGACGACATCCACGTGTCGACAGCAGAGGTGCACTCCCGCTACCTCGATGGGCCCGCCGCCGCGGGACCTGCGATCACCCGGAATTCCCTCGGTGCGGGCACCGCCTGGTACGTGTCAACGCGCCTGATCGGCCATGATCTCGATTCCCTTCTCGGTGAGATACTGACCTCCGTCGGCGTCGGGATCGGGTCGGAGCCCGGAATCGAGGTGGTGACCCGCACAAGTGCTCAGGGTGACTTCACCTTCGTCATCAATCACACAGATGCCGACGCGACCCACCCGGCATCCGGGGCCGAGCTCATCACCGGCGAGACGATCTCGGGCACGGTCACAGTGCCTGCGGGGCTGGCCCGCGTCGTGCACAGCGCCCCAACCGAAACGGCCTGATCTGCCGGAGGCCCGTGGCGAGCATGTTTCATCAGATTACCGGCGTGTAAAACGTCCTGTCCCGGCATTGTGCCTGTCCCGGCCGGCGTGCAAATCTTGCCTAGTTGGTCAACTGTCCAACTTTGCAACCGGGAGCACACGTGCCTTTGTCTCCACCCACAGATCCACCATCGCCGAAGAAGCCCGGTCATCTCGCCGTCGTCACGGACGTCGCAGCACGCCGCACGTCGGGAGCCCGCGGATGAGGCGCATCCCGCCCGCACAGCGTCGGGACGAACTCATCGCGGCGGCCACGCGCGTCATCGCCCGCGATGGGCTGACGGCCGCAACGACCCGCGCCATCGTCGCCGAAGCCGGGATGCCGCTCGGCGCCTTCCACTACATCTTCGACTCCCGTGACGATCTGCTCACGGCCGTGATCGACACCAACACAGAGGAACAGAAGTTCCTCGTGTTCACGAGCGTGGGAACCGACCAGGACCGCAGCGTCAAGGCCGTGCTCCGGGCCGGCCTCGACGCCTACATCGACTGGCTCGTGGCCAACCCGCACCGTGAACTCGCCCTCGCGGAACTTGCCCTGTACGCCTCCCGCACCGGGACCGCCGAAGCGGCACGCACCCAATACGACGTCTACTACCGGTCGGCGAAGGAGTCGTTGCGCCGCGTCACCGAGCTCACCGGGCAGTCCTGGACTGTACCCGTCGAGCAACTCGCGCGTTACCTCGTCGCGATCGTCGACGGGATGACGTCGACCTGGCTCGCGGACCGCGACACCGAGGCCGCCAGGTCCCTCGCGGGCTTCGTCGCTGCGTCGCTCGCGGGACACGCATCCGCGCCCGACAAGGCAGCCACCGAACCGAGTGATGACGAGAGCGACGACATCCGGATGCGCATCCACCTCGATATCGATCTCGATCTCGATCTCGACTGTGACGACAACGACTCCCTCAACAACACCGGCCACAACACCGGCAACAACACCGGCAACAACACCGAACAGGACCCCCGTGCTCACTGACACCGACCCCCACGTGCGCGCCCAGGTCAACCTGCACGCGGTACTCGGCGCGCTGCCACGGCTCGCCGAACTCGCTCCCGATGCCCAGGCGCTCCTCGCCGAACTGAAACGCCCGGTGGCGGTGAGCTTCCGCGGACCGGCCGGACTCAGCCTCGACCTCAGCTTCGCGAAGGACGGGATCACGCCGGGACGCACACCGGGCGCCGCCCGCGCCCTGCTGGTCTTCCGATCGGCCGCGCACCTCAACGCCGTCGTCGACGGAACGGCCGGCCCGATTCCCGCCGCCGGACCGGCCGGACTGCGCTTCCTGCTCACCGTGTTCACGCCGCTCAGCAACCTCCTCGGCTCCTACCTGCAGCCGACCCCCGACCGCCTCGCCGACGCGGGCTTCACCGAGATCACCGCCCTGCTCACCCTGCACGTCGCCGCGACGGCGATCACGATCATCGGCAACGAAGACCGCAGCGGACAGTTCAGCGTCGCGCAGATGCCCGACGGTGACGTGGACATCGAAGTCGGGGAGGGACTCCGCTACCGGCTGGCAGTCCGTGGCGGCAGCATCCGCCTCGATGCCGACCCCACCGGCTCTCCCCGTGCGGCGCTCACCTTCGCGGACCTCGATGTCGCCGGCGGGGTGCTCAGCGGGCGATACAGCGCCCTCGCCTGCATCTGCGACGGTCGGATGGCGATGCGCGGGATGATCCCGCTCGTCGACAACACCAGCAGGATCCTCGACCGCGTCAGCTCCTACCTCGGAAAGTAGCCCGCCATGACCGACACCCTCTCCCCCGTCACGCCCATGAATCCCATCAAGCCGTTCGAATACCCGCTCAGCCGTGCCGCCTTCGCGCGGGCCACGAAGGTGATCCCGTCGGGGATCTACGGCCACCAGGGCCCCTCGGAGGGCTGCTACATCCCACAGGCCTCCTTCCCGCTCTTCTCCTCCCGCGCGGAGGGAAGCCGGTTCTGGGACGTCGACGGCAACGAATACATCGACTACATGTGCGGCTACGGCCCCAACGTGCTCGGGTACGGCGACGCCGAGGTCCACGCGGCCGCCCGCAGGCAGGCCGAACTCGAGGACGTCGTCTCGATCCCGTCGACGATCATGGTCGACCTCGCCGAACTCCTCGTCGAGACGGTCGCGAGCGCAGACTGGGCCTTCTTCGCCAAGAACGGCGGCGACGCAACGACCCTCGCGATCATGACGGCACGCGCAGCGACCCTCCGCAAGAAGATCATCTTCGTGAAGGGCTACTACCACGGGGTGGCACCCTGGTCGCAGAAGCTCGACTACCCCGGGGTCCTCGAAGAGGATGTCGCCAACAACCTGACCATTCCGTTCAACGATATCGAGGCCTTGCGCCAGACTCTCGAACAGCATGCCGGCCAGATCGCCGGGCTGATCGCCCAGCCGTACATGCACGGGAACTTCGTGGACAACGCGCTCCCGGCCGAGGGGTACTGGCAGGCCGTTCGCCGGCTCTGCGACGAGCATGGCGTCGTCCTCATCGTCGACGACGTCCGGGCCGGCTTCCGGCTCGACCTGGCCGGTTCCGACCATTACTACGGCTTCAGTGCCGACCTGATCTGCTTCTGCAAGGCCCTCGCCAACGGTTACAACGTGTCCGCGCTCTGCGGCCGCGACTTCCTTAAGGACGCCGTCAGCAGCATCACATACACGGGCAGCTATTGGATGAGCGCCGTGCCGTTCGCCGCCGCGATCGCCACGATCACCAAGCTGCACCGCATCGACGCGCCCACCCAGTTCGCCCGGCTCGGCACCCGGTTGACCACGGGTCTCGTCGCGGCGGCACACGGCGAGGACTTCACCCTTGTATCCTCGGGGGAACCAGCCCTGTTCTACCTGCGTCTCGCCGACGACGACTCACTCATGCTTCACCAGGAATGGGTCGCCGAATGCGTGCAGCGCGGGGTATTCATCACCTCGCACCACAACCACTTCATCAACGCCGCCCTCACCGAAACGGACGTGGACATGACGATCGATATAGCCAGGCAGGCCTTCTCCATCGTCCGGAAGCGGCATCCGCTGTGGAGCTGAGCCCGCACCTCCCCGTCCCACGGGCGGAGCTGGTCTCGGTCGGGTCGACCTATGCCGTGCAGGGACTCGGGTACGCAGTGATCGCGACCTCCCTGCCCACCATCCAGGCACGCCAGTCCCTCGACGCGACCATGGTGGCCCTCCTTCTCCTCGGGGTCTCGCTCGCCGCGGCGGGCGGATCGGTCCTCGCCGACGCGATCGCCATCCGCCGCAACAGCAAGGCCGCGCTGCTCAGCGGGCTCGCCGCCCAGGCCGTCGGGTTCTTCATGATGGCGACCGCACAGCCGGCCCCGATCTACATCGGTGCCGTACTGCTCTACGGCGTCGGGCTGGGCGCGGTGGATGCTTCGAGCGCGATGCAGGGCGTCCTCGTGCAGAGGGGCAGGCCCCGCCCCCTCCTGGGGCGGTTCTTCGCCGCCTACACGCTCGCCGCGATCGTGGGGGCATTCCTGATGGTCGCGCTCGTGGAGACCCCGGCCGGCGCCGGGGCGGTCCTCGCGATCGTCGGAGTGGTCGACGTGCTCGTCATCGTCGCCGGCTGGCGGCTCCTCGACACGGGTCATGCGGCCCGCAAGCCCGGGCACGCCCGCGACGCCACCCGCATTCCGCGCTGGCCCGTCTTCGTGATCGGGGCGCTCATCCTCGCCGCGTTCGTCGCCGATTCCGCCGTGAGCACCTGGAGCAGCATCTACCTCAGCGGCACGCTCCATACGGCGGCCTGGGCTGCGCCGCTCGGTTACGCCGCATACCAGATCGTCGTGCTCATCTCACGGCTCGGCGTGGACTACCTCGTCCGCCGTACCGCCCGCACGGTGATCGCAACGTCGGCCATCGTCTTCGGCGGCATCGGATTCGTGGTGATCGCCCTGGTTCCGACCGAAGCAGGCGCGATCATCGGCTTCGCCCTCACCGGCGTGATCGCGGGGGCGCTCGTCCCGCTGTCCTTCGGGGCCGCCGGCGACGTCCTCCCGTCCCGCAGCGACGAGATCATCGCGAGGGTGAACCTCTTCAATTACGCCGGCGCCATCCTCGGCACCGTCATCGTCGGGGTGGTCGCCGACCAGACCGGTTTCGGCATCGCCTTCCTGATCCCCCTCGTGATCCTGGTCCTGGTCCTGCCCGCAACCCGGGCCCTGCGCAAGCCGAAAGCCATCCCCCTCGAGGCACCCCAGCCCGGCTGAGCACGGCAACAGTTGCCCGTGCGGAACTGCCGGGCCTTGTCCGGAGCGTAAAAAAATGAAATCATGTTGTCACTAGATGGAAATTCTCCGGTCGCAGTTGATCGGATTCTCTCGAAAGGCGGCGGCATGAGCCTGGACGCTCCGGAATCCACGGGCACCCGGACCGTTGAACGCGCACTCGGCCTCCTCGCCTACGTGTGCGAACACGGCGCCGTGTCCCTGACCGAAGCCGCGCGCGGCAGCGACCTGTCGATCTCGACCGCCCTCCGGCTCCTGCGGACCCTCGAAACCACGGGGTTCGTCTCGCGGGACGACAGCGGCGACTACCGGCCGGGGAGCATCACCATCCGGCTCGGCGCCCAGGCGCTCTCCCGGGAGACCATCGTCTCCGTCGCGGAGCCGAAGCTGCACGAGATCGTCGAGCTCACGAGCGAAAACGCCTACCTCGGACTGCCGTCGACGTCGGACACCATGCTGTACGCGGCCGGCGTGCACGGGACACATCCGGTCCAGCTCGCCAACTGGGTCGGCCGGGTCATTCCCCGCTCGACGACGGCTGCCGGACGGGCATTCGCCGGCGCTGTCGGTCCCCGGGGTTTCACCGTCGTCCGAAGCGGAGCAGACCATGACTCGACTGCGATCGCCGTGCCCGTTCACTCGGTCGGCAAGATCGTCGCAACCGTGTCGGTCGTCATCCCGAACTACCGCGTCACCGATCCCGGACTGGATCGCATCGGCGCCCTTCTCATCCGGGTCGCCGGCGAGATCTCCGAACGGCTGGGTTCCGACCCGCTGCCGCAGAATCAGACAAAACCAACCGACTAACCAACCGGCGCCGGCCGGCATCAACCAGAAGGAAGAAAATCGTGGCCCAGAAGCATCTCCCCCGTCCGGTTCGCGCTGCCAGGGGCACCACCCTGACCGCGAAGAGCTGGCAGACCGAGGCGCCGTTGCGCATGCTGATGAACAACCTCGACCCCGAAGTCGCCGAGCGTCCCGACGATCTCGTCGTCTACGGCGGCACCGGGAAGGCCGTCCGCAGCTGGGAGGCGTTCGACGCGATCGTGCGCACCCTCCGTGAGCTCGAGGACGACGAGACCCTGCTCGTGCAGTCCGGCAAGCCGGTCGGGGTCTTCCGCACCCACACCTGGGCGCCACGGGTGCTGATCGCCAATTCCAACCTCGTCGGGGACTGGGCGACGTGGCCCGAGTTCCGCAAGCTCGAGCAGGCCGGGCTGACCATGTACGGCCAGATGACCGCCGGTTCGTGGATCTACATCGGCACCCAGGGCATCCTGCAGGGCACATTCGAGACTTTTGCCGCGATCGCGGACAAACGATTCGGCGGCACTCTCGCCGGAACGCTCACCCTCACCGGCGGGGCAGGTGGCATGGGCGGGGCCCAGCCCCTCGCCGTGACGATGAACGGCGGCGCGGTGCTGATCGTGGACGTCGACCCCGCCAGACTGCAGCGCCGCGTCGACCACGGCTACCTCGACGAGATGACGGACGACCTCGATGACGCCGTCACCCGGGTCCTCGCCGCGAAGGCGGAGCGCCGGGCGCTCTCCGTCGGACTCGTCGGCAACGCGGCATCCGTCTTCACCGAACTGCTCGAACGCGGAGTCGCGATCGACATCGTCACCGACCAGACCAGTGCGCACGACCCGCTCAGTTACCTGCCGGAGGGCATCAGCGTCGCCGACTGGCACACCCGCGCCGCCGCGGACCCCGAGGACTTCACGATCCGGGCGCGGGCATCGATGGCCAGGCACGTCACCGCGATGGTCGGGTTTCGCGACGCCGGGGCCGAGGTGTTCGACTATGGCAACTCGATCCGTGCCGAGGCGGTCCTGGGCGGATGCGAGCGCGCATTCGAGATTCCGGGTTTTGTTCCCGCCTACATCCGGCCGCTGTTCGCCGAGGGCAAGGGACCGTTCCGCTGGGCCGCCCTCTCCGGGGACCCGGCCGACATCGCCGCGACCGACCGGGCGATCCTCGAACTGTTCCCGAACGATGCGAAACTCGCGCGCTGGATCCACGGCGCCCAGGAGAAGGTGCAGTTCGAAGGCCTCCCCGCCAGGATCTGCTGGCTCGGCTACAAGGAACGGCACCTCGCCGGGCTGCGGTTCAACGAGATGGTCGCCTCCGGCGAGATCAGTGCCCCGATCGTGATCGGACGCGACCACCTCGACGCCGGCTCCGTCGCTTCTCCGTACCGCGAGACCGAGGCGATGAAGGACGGCTCGGACGCGATCGCCGACTGGCCGCTGCTCAATGCCCTGCTCAATACGGCGTCCGGCGCGACCTGGGTGTCGATCCACCAGGGCGGCGGTGTCGGCATGGGCCGGTCGATCCACGCCGGCCAGGTCACCGTCGCCGACGGAACGGATCTCGCCGCCCAGAAGATTGAACGGGTACTGATCAACGACCCCGGCACCGGCGTGATGCGTCACGTCGACGCCGGTTACGAGCGGGCGGCCGCCGTTGCCCGTGAGCGCGGGCTGCGACATGCTCGTCTGTTCGTGAAGGAGCGACAGCACCAAGCGCATCCGCTCTGAGCGCTTGCCG
>NZ_JASJVF010000155.1:0-8023 GCF_035019805.1 Cryobacterium sp. 10I1 | reverse complement strand
AGCCCGAACCGCACGCTCCCGACCCGCAGACAGCGGTCCCGGCTTTCGCGGGTCCAGCAGCCGCCGGACCGGCCGACCGCACGCACCACGAGCTGCGCACCGTCGCCCTCGGCCTCGGCTACGACGGCGTCCCGATCGTCACAGACCTCGACCTCGAGATCGCCGTCGGCCGGATCACGGTCATCGTCGGCGCGAACGCCTCTGGCAAATCGACCCTCCTCCGCGGACTTGCCCGCCTGCTCACCCCTCAGACCGGAGTGGTCCTCCTCGACGGCACCGACATCGCGACGATTCCGGGCAAGCGGGTCGCGACCGTGCTCGGCCTCCTGCCGCAACAGCCGCTCGCGCCGGAGGGAATCACCGTCGGCGAACTCGTCGGTCGCGGCCGGCATCCGCATCAGGGCTGGTTCCGCGGCACCACGGCCGCCGACGACGCCATCGTCGCCGACGCCCTCGTGCGCACCGGAACCCTCGACCTCGCCGCGCGCCGGCTCGAGGAGCTCTCCGGCGGCCAGCGCCAGCGGGTCTGGATCGCGATGGCCCTCGCCCAGGACACCGACATCCTGCTGCTCGACGAGCCGACGAGTTTCCTCGACGTCGCCCACCAGATCGAGGTCCTCGACCTCCTCCTCGAGCTCAACCGCACCCGCGGGACCACGATCGTGATGGTCCTGCACGACCTCAACCTCGCGGCCCGGTACGCCGACGAAATGCTCGTGATGCGCTCAGGCGGGATCATCGCCGCAGGGCCGCCCGCGGACACCCTGACCGTCGACGTCGTCCGCTCCGCCTTCGGGCTCGACGCCCTCGTCATCCCCGACCCGGTCTGCGGCTCACCGCTCGTCGTGCCGATCGGGAGGTTCCATCCCGCTCCGACCGCGACATCCGCTATATTAGGTAAGGCTAACCTAATCTAGTCGAACCATGTCCCTCCCCGAGACAACTGAGAAACCGGAGTTTCCCGTGCACCGTCCCCCCATTCGCGCGCTTGTCGCCGTCGCCGCCCTCGTCGCCCTGACGCTGACCGGCTGTTCCGCGCCGGCGCCCCAGCCAACGGATGCTGCGGTGGGCGACTCCGCAGCCGCGTCGTTCCCCGTCACTATCGAGAACGCCTTCGGGTCGACCGTGATCCCGAAGCAGCCGACCCGGGTCGTGACCTGGGGCTGGGGGAGCGCGGACGACGCGATCGCCCTCGGCGTCATTCCCGTCGCGATGCCGTTCCAGGCATACGCCGGTGACGCCCAGGGCGTGCTGCCCTGGATCTCCGAGGCGCTCGCGACGAGCGGAACGCCGACGCCGACCGTGCTGCCCGACTCCACGGAGCCGCCGTACGAGGACATCGCCAAGGCCGCACCCGACGTCATCCTTGCCGCATACTCGGGCATCACCGCCGAGCAGTACGCGCTGCTCAGCAAGATCGCCCCCGTGGTCGGCTACCCGGACCAGCCCTGGGCGACGAATTGGCGCGACCTCATCACGATCACCGGAACGGCTCTCGGCAAGTCCGCTGAAGCGACCACGCTTCTCGCGGGCATCGACGCGAAGATCGCCGCGGCCGCGGCAGCCCACCCCGAGTTCGCGGGCAAGTCCATCGCCCTCACGAGCGACAGCGGAGGAACGTTCTACGTCTACAAGAAGGAAGACCCCCGCGTCGCATTCACCCTCGACCTCGGCTTCGTGAACGCACCCGCCGTCGATGCCCTCGCGACCGACGAGGCGAGCTTCTACTACACGCTCAGCCACGAACAGCTCGACAAGCTCACGAGTGACGTGCTCGTGAACTTCGGGACGACGCAGGAGGAATCGGATGCGTTCCTCTCCGCCGGGTACGCCCAGGCCATGCCGCAGGTGCAGCGTGGTTCCGTCGCCTCCCCGGTCGGCGCGGCATTCATCTCGTCCGTCTCCCCGCCGACGGGTCTCTCGCTGACCTGGGGCCTCGATGACTACGTGACGATGCTCTCGACCGCGGCCAAGGCCGCCGAATAACGCACGTCGCCGGGGTTGGATTGCGGTCAAAGCACCGTCGTCGTCGCGATGAGGGTGCTTTGTGCGCAACTGGGCGGGGCGGCGGCGTGGGCGCTGTCGTCGCACCCGGCGAAATCTGCCCGAAACACGCCAACGGCCATACTTGATCGAGACACGTCCCCCTCACGCTCGCTTTAGCTAGTCCAAAACGTGACCTGCGCACAGAATCCGCGTGAGCATCCTGTTATATGCTCACCTCTGTCGCTTACCGTTTACGGACTCAATGACGAACCCCTGACACCGACAAACAAAGAAGGTTCCGCATATGCGCGCTCGATACCTACTCCCCGCCGTCGCCGCCGCGGCCGCACTGATGCTCTCCGGCTGCGTCGACAACTCGACGCCCTCGACCGGCTCGACCACCAGCGCCTCGGCAGCAGCGATCACCAAGGACGACGCGGCCGCCGCACTCGTTCCCGCCAAGATCGCGTCCTCCGGCAAGCTCATCGTCGGCAGCGACCCGACCTACGCCCCGAACGAGTTCAAGGACGAAGCAGGCAAGCCCATCGGCTGGGGCATCGAGATCGCGAGCGCGATCGCGACCAAGCTCGGGCTCACGGCCGAATTCCAGGTCGCCAAGTTCGACAACATCATCCCCTCCGTCGCCGGTGGCAAGGCCGACATGGGCGAGTCCTCGTTCACGGACACCGCCGAGCGCGAGCAGCAGGTCGACTTCGTCAACTACTACACCGCCGGTATCCAGTGGGCATCGGCCAAGGACAAGACCGTCGACCCGGACAACGCCTGCGGCATGAAGGTCGCCGTGCAGGCGACCACCTACGAAGACACCGACGAGGTCCCCGCCAAGAGCGACGCCTGCGTCGCGGCCGGCAAGCCCGCGATCGACAAGCTCAAGTTCGACACCCAGGATGCCGCGACGAACGCGGTCGTACTCGGACAGGCCGACGCGCTCAGCGCCGACTCTCCCGTCACCCTCTACGCCATCGCCCAGACCAAGGGCAAGCTGCAGCTCGCGGGCAAGACCTTCGACGTCGCACCATACGGCATGGTCGTCGCCAAGGGCTCTGACCTCGGCAAGGCCGTCCAGGCCGCACTGCAGTCCATGGTCGACGACGGCAGCTACAAGGCCATCCTCGACACGTGGGGTGTCGCCGACGGCGGCATCGACAAGATCACGATCAACGCAGCCGCGAACGGCTAACCGGTGAGCACGCCGAATCTGAACGGCCGGGGGGCGGGGCCCGCCTCGTCCCCGGCCGATCCGGCCGCCCCGGCCGCGTCGGTTCCCATCAAAGCCATCCGGCTGCGTCACCCCTGGCGGATGGTCTTCGCGATCATCCTGATCGTGGTGTTCGCCCTGGCCATCGTCGACGCGGCCTTCCGCCCCGCGTACGACTGGCCGACGGTCGCGAAGTACCTGTTCGACCGGCGCATCTCCCAGGCGGCGCTCGTGACCCTCGAACTCACCGTCTACTCGATGGTGATCGCGATCGTCCTCGGCGTGATCCTCGCGGTGATGCGGCTGTCGCCCAACCCGGTCGTGAAGAGCCTCGCGTGGTTCTATCTCTGGGTCTTCCGCGGCACACCGGTCTACGTCCAGCTGACCATCTGGGGCCTGATCTCGCTGATCTACTCGAGCATCGACATCGGCATCCCGTTCATGCACCCGTGGGTGTCGTTCGAGACCAACGCCGCGCTCAGCACGTTCGCTCTCGCGGTGATCGGCCTCTCGCTCAACGAGGCCGCATACATGGCCGAGATCGTCCGTGCCGGACTCCTCGCCGTGGATCGTGGCCAGGAAGAGGCCGCGACCGCGCTCGGGATGAGCTGGTCGCAGACGATGACCCGGGTCATCCTGCCGCAGTCGATGCGGGTGATCATCCCGCCGACCGGCAACGAGGTCATCTCGATGCTCAAGACGACCTCGCTCGTCACGGCGGTGCCGTTCAGCTTCGACCTGTTCGCCCGCTCCCGTGACATCTCCGCCGAAACGTTCAACCCGATCCCGCTGCTCATCGTCGCGTCGATCTGGTACCTGTTCTTCACCTCGATCCTGATGGTGGGCCAGTATTTCCTCGAGAAGCGTTTCGCGCGCGGCATCGGCGACCGTCAGCCGGACAAGAAGGGCGGCGGCTCCAACCCCGACCCGATCACGGGCGTCACGATCGTGCCCGGCTCCGAGCAGGCGCCGGCGACCCGCACCGGCCGAGAACCCGAAACCGGCCAGGGAGGCCCGTCATGAGCGACCTGACCACGCAGAACGCGGCATCCGCTGCCCGCGGTTACGTGCCGATGGTGCTCGCAGAGCAGGTCTCGAAGAGCTTCGGCTCGCACGAGGTGCTCAAGAGCATCTCCCTCGAGGTCAAACGCGGCGAGGTGATGTGCCTCGTCGGGCCGAGCGGGTCGGGCAAGTCCACGTTCCTGCGCTGCATCAACCACCTCGAGGTGCTCTCCGCCGGGCGGCTGAGCGTCGACGGCGAGCTGATCGGCTACCGCGAGACCAACGGCAAGCTCTACGAGATGGCGCCCAAGGAAGCGGCGAAGCAGCGCAGGGACATCGGCATGGTGTTCCAGCGCTTCAACCTGTTCCCGCACATGACCGCACTCCAGAACGTGATGGAGGCGCCGCTGCGGGTCAAGGGGCTGCCCAAGGCGCAAGCCGAGCGCACCGCCCGCGACCTGCTCGCCCGGGTGGGACTCGCCGAACGCGCGGACTACTACCCCGCGCACCTCTCCGGCGGCCAGCAGCAGCGTGTCGCGATCGCCCGCGCGCTCGCGATGGAGCCCAAGCTGATGCTCTTCGACGAGCCGACGAGCGCGCTCGACCCCGAACTCGTCGGCGAGGTGCTCGACGTGATGAAGGGCCTCGCCAAGGAGGGCATGACGATGATCGTCGTCACCCACGAGATGGGCTTCGCCCGCGAGGTCGGTGACTCGCTCGTGTTCATGGACGGCGGCGTCGTCGTCGAGTCCGGTGACCCCGAGCTCGTACTGAGCAACCCGCAACACCGCCGCACGCAGGCGTTCCTCTCGAAGGTGCTCTAGCCACCAGCTGACCCCGGCGGATGTCGGGGTCAGCTGGTCAGGACCTTGTGGATCCGCTGCAGCGACACCGACTCTGCGGCCTTGAGCTCCTGCGCGAACAGGCTGATCCGCAGCTCCTCGATCATCCAGCGTGCGCGCACGAGGTTCGCCGCCATGCCGGGGGCCAGCGGAATCCGGCCGCCGGCAGCTTCGTAGCGGGCCGTGGCCGACTGGCTTTCATTCATCCAGACCCGGTCGCGGCTGGGATTGTCGCCGAGTTTCACGATCCGTGAACTGATGCCGCCGAGGTAGCGCGGCAGGTGGCGCAGCTGGGCGAGGCCCGTCGCGCTCACGAAGCCGGGGTAGATCAGTCCGGCCAGCTGGGCACGGGCGTCCGTCAGCGCGGGCAGCAAGGCCATGCTCGTCGAGGCCTTGAGCGCCTTATCTGCGGCCCGGGAGGCGGTGAGGATGCGCGCAACGAGCCCAACGGCCTCGAACATCGAGTCCATCAGCACCCCGGACACGCGGTCCCGGATCGAGTCGAACTCGGCCTTCATGAAGACCTGGCCGCTCGGGTTCACCCGGAACAGCACCTCATCGACGCACGCCGCGAGGCAGTCGTCGAAGAGCGCCTGCGTGGTGCGGTACGGGCTCGTGGCGAGGCTGAGCTTTTCCGCCCCGGTCAGGTGCTGCTGCACGTAGGCGACCGGAGACGGCGTCGCGAGCAGCAGCAGCCGGCGCACCCCGCCCGGCAGCGTGCTCGCCTGCTCGGCGGCGGTGCTCATCATCCGGATCGCGACGCTCGTACCCTCGTCGACGAGAGTCGGGTAGCCGCGAATGGTGTTGTCGCCCTGCTTGGTGTCGATGAACCGGGGGAGTTCCGCGAAATCCCAGGTCGTGAGGCCGCCGCGCTCGATCGCGTTCACGGGCGTGGCAGCGGATGCCGCCGCGACGCTCTCGCGTGCCCGGGAACCGAGCCTGCGCTGCAGCTCGCCGAGGTCCTTTCCGGAGGCCATCGCCTGCCCGCGGTCGTCGACGACGCGGAACGTCATCCGGAGGTGCGCGGGTACGCGCCCGAGTTCGAAGTCGTTTGCGTTCACCGGGACGTAGGTGAGCCGCTGGATCAGGCCCGCGAGGATCTCGGTGAACGGCGCAGCCTCTGTCTCGAAACCCGCCCCCGTGCCCGCGCCGAGCCGGGCGCCGATGCTCGTGCCGCCCATGCTGCTCGTGTCCTTCGCCGTGCGGGCCTCGCCGGGCGCAGGCGGCAGCTCGGTGAGCAGCCGGGCCGCCCAGTCGGCGGCGGGCACGACGTTGCGACGGATGCTCTTCGGGAGCGACTTGATCAGCGCGGTCACGAGGTCGGCGCGGAGGCCCGGCACCTGCCAGTCGAAGCCGGCGGGGGAGAGCCGGGCCAGGAGGGCGAGCGGGATCAGGGCGGCGACGCCATCGTCATCCGCCCCCGGCTCGAACCGGTAGCTCAGGTGGAAACGCTGGTCGCCCTGGTGCCAGGTCGGCGGGAAGACGGCCTCGTCGATCTCCGGGGTGGCCTCGTCGGGAACGAGCGCCTCCGCGGTCATCGTGAGCAGGTCGGGGGTCTCGGCGCGCGCCTTGCGCCACCACGTCTCGAAGGTGCGCGTCGAGCAGACCTCCGCGGGGATGCGGCGCTGGTAGAACTCGAAGACGGCCTCGTCGTCGAAGAGGATGTCGCGGCGCCGGGTGCGTTCCTCGAGCTCGGCGAGTTCCTTGCGCAGCTTCGTGTTGGCCCGGTCGAACGCGGTGACGCGTTGGTCGACGCGGTCGAGGTCCCATTCGCCGTCGACGAGGGCGTGCCGGATGAAGAGCTCGCGGGCGTAGGCCGGGTCGACCGGGGAGAACTGGATGCGGCGGCGCGGCACGATCGGAACCCCGTAGAGGGTGACCCGCTCGTAGGCGACGACGGAGCCCTGCTTCTTCTCCCAGTGCGGTTCGGAGTAACTGCGCTTGCAGAGGTCCCCGGCGAGCGGTTCGGCCCAGGCGGGGTCGACGACGGCGTTCATCCGGGCGAAGAGCCGGCTGGTCTCCACGAGTTCCGCGCTCATCACGGCGTTGGGCTGCTTCTTCGCGAGCGACGAGCCGGGGAAGATCACGAAGCGCTGCTGGCGGGCGCCGATGTAGTCCTTCTTCGCGACATCCTTGAGGCCGATGTGCGAGAGCAGCCCGGCGAGGAGGGAGCGGTGGATGCCGTCGGGGTTGACCGCCGGGTCGCCGATGTGGAGGCCGAGCGGCTTGGCGAGCTGGCGGAGCTGCTTGTAGACGTCCTGCCACTCGCGCACCCGCAGGTAGTTCAGGAACTCGTTCTTGCAGAGCCTGCGGAAGGCGCTCGAGCCGAGTTCCTTCTGCTTGAGCTCGAGGTAATTCCAGAGGTTCAGCAGGCCGAGGAAGTCGCTCGTCGGGTCCGCGAACCGCGCGTGCTGCTGGTCGGCCTGCGCGCGCCGCTCGAGCGGCCGTTCCCGCGGGTCCTGGATGGTGAGGCCGGCGACGATCGCCATCACCTCGCGGCTGGCGCCCTGGGTCTTGGACTCGATGACCATCCGCCCGAAGCGGGGGTCGATCGGCAGCTTCGCGAGCTGCTGCCCGATCCGGGTGAGCTTGGACACCCCGCCGCTCGCGTTGCTCACCCCACTGCCCGGCGCAACGGCGCCGAGCTCGGCGAGCAGGTCGAGGCCGTCCTTGATACCGCGGGAATCCGGCGGGGTGAGGAACGGGAACGCGGCGATGTCGCCGAGGCCGAGCGAGATCATCTGCAGGATCACGGCGGCGAGGTTGGTACGCAGCACCTCGGGCTCGGTGAACTCCGGGCGGCGACCGAAGTCCTCCTCCGAATACAGCCGGATGGCGATGCCGTCGCTCGTGCGCCCACTGCGCCCGGAGCGCTGGTTCGCGGAGGCCTGGCTGATCGCCTCGATCGGCAGCCGCTGCACCTTCGAGCGCACGCTGTACCGGCTGATCCTGGCGGTTCCGGCGTCGATGACGT
>NZ_JASJVF010000154.1:0-8074 GCF_035019805.1 Cryobacterium sp. 10I1 | reverse complement strand
CGGCGGCGCGGAACAGCTCGTACCACTCGGCCCTGGTGAGGGTCACATCGGATCCCTGGGCCGCCCCGGTGACGCGTCCGGGGGTGGTGGTGCCGAGAACGACCTGCATCCTGGCGGGGTGGCGGAGGATCCAGGCGGTCGCGATGGCGATCGGCGGGACGCCGTAGTGGGCGGAGAGCCTGTCGATGACGGCGTTGAGTTCGGGGTACTCGGGAGAGCCGAGGAAGACCCCCGTGAAGAAGCCGGCCTGGAACGGCGACCATGTCTGGATGGTGATGTCGTTCAGGCGGCAGTAATCGACGATTCCGCCCCCGTCGCGGGTCACGGCCTGCTCCTGCCCGCTCATGTTCGCGGCGACCCCCTGCGCGATGATCGGCGCATGCGTGAGCGAGAGCTGCAGCTGGTTGACGACGATCGGCTGGCGCACGTGCTTCCGGAGCAGGTCGATCTGGCGCGGTGTGTGGTTCGAGACGCCGAATGCCCGGACCTTGCCCGTGGCTTCGAGTTCGTCGAACGCGCGGGCGACCTCCTCGGGTTCGACGAGGGCGTCGGGGCGGTGCAGCAGCAGGATGTCGATGTGGTCGGTCCGCAGGGCTGCGAGGGACCCCTCGACGGATTCGATGATGTGCTCGTAGGAGAAATCGAAGTACGGCCCGTCCCCGACGATTCCCGTCTTGGTCTGGATCGTGATCTCGTCACGCTGGGAGGGGGTGAGCTGCAGCGCCTCCCCGAAGCGGCGTTCGCAGCCGTGCAGTTCGGAGCCGTAGATGTCGGCGTGGTCGAGGAAGTCGATCCCGGCGTCGCGGGCGGTGCGCACGAGTTCGCGGACCTCGTCGTCGCTCTTCTCCTGGATGCGCATCAGGCCGAGGATGACGTTCGGAGCGACGATATCGGTGCCGGGCAGGGTGAAAGTCTTCATGTGGATTCACGCTAGGCGAGGCGGGTACAGAAGTAAAACAACTGACGGTGATGCGATTGAGAAGGGCGAACGATCAATGTGTCGGCCGGGGCGGCGCGGTCGCCAGCGCCGCTCACCGCGGTCGCCGCTCCTCGCTGGCGTCGCCGATCAGGTCGGGCTGCTCGTCGGCTGGCGTTCGAGGGTGCCGATCTCTTTCCCGCCCTGGTCCGTGAGGGTCATCGTGGAGCCGTCGATGGTCGCGGACGTCGCGGATCCCAGCCAGGTGAAGGCGCGACCGTCGTCACGGCGTGACCGCGCGGGCGAGCGCGTCGCGCACGGCGACGACGCCCGGCCGCTTCGTGCTCGAGCGGCGTGCCGCCGAGAAGAGGGTGCGGCGCGGGTGGCCGGGCAGGTCGACGAGGCGCACCGTGGGTTCGGCGCCGGCCCAGACCAGGTCGGGCAGGATACCGACGGCGTTCCCCGATTCGATCAGGCGGATGTGCGCGATCAGGTCCGCGGTCTCGAACCGGACATCGGGTTCGAACCCGGCTTCGCGGCAGAGCTGGCTCGCCCACGACCGGGAGACGGTTCCTTCCGGTTCCATGACCCACGGCATCCGCGCCAGGCCTGCGAGATCAGCGCTCGCGCTCGCGGACGGCAGCGCGAGTCGCAGCGCATCCGTCGCCAGGTTGACCCTGTCGAGGTCCGCCCTGTGGGCACGCCCGTGCCCCGGGTACTGCTCGGCGAGGACGAGGTCGAAGTCCCTGGCACTCACTTCGAACAGGCCGCGCTCCGGCTCGCGCTCGGTCACCTCGACACGCAGCTGGGGGAATTCGGCGGCCAGGAGGGTCAACGCCCGGGGGATCACGGCGTGGGACGCGGACTGGAAGACCGCCACCCGCACGGTGCCCGAGACGGTCGTGAGCGAAGCCATCATCTCGGCCTCGGCGATCTCGAGCCGTTCGAGCAGGTGGGTGGTGTGGTCGACGAGGATCTCGGCCTGCGCGGTGAGCTGCACGCGGCGACCCACCTTGTGCAGGAGCTCGACGCCCGCCTCCTTCTCGAGCAGGGCGAGTTGCTGGGAGACCGCGGACGGGCTGTACGAGAGCGCCTCGGCGACCCCGGCGAGGGTCCCGCGGATCTTCAGTTCACGCAGCAGGCGCAACCTCCGGACGTCCAGCATCCCGTGCACCTTCCGCTCGGCTCCATTGCACACAAATCCTAACCACTACTCTGCACAAACGGTCGCTTTTACTTATCGGAAGTTCCCGCGACACTGGACTCAGATTCCGTCCCCCCGGAACGGCTCCCGGCCGTTGCGCGAGCGAAAGACTACCCTCGTGACCATGAGCAACTCACCGTCCGTCGTGCACCAGGCCCAGAGCGCGGAGGTTGTCACGCTCGTCAGGAAGTGGCTCGCGGAGAGCACCGCCATTCCGGCGGACGTCTCCGCGGAACGCCTCGCCGGCGTGCTCAAGGACCCGAACGGCCTCGACTTCACGGTCGGCTTCGTCGACGGCGTCATGCGCCCCCAGGACCTCATGGTCGCCGGCTACAACCTGCAGGCCGTCGCGAAGAAGGCCCCCGGCTTCCTGCCAGGGTACCTGCGCGGCGCCATCGGCCTCGGCGGCGTGCTCGGCCCCGTGCTGCCGTGGGTCGTCATCCCGGCCGCCCGCAAGGTGCTGCGACAGATGGTCGGCCACCTCGTCGTCGACGCGACGCCGGACAAGCTCGGTCCCGCGATCGCGAGCCTGCGCGAATCCGGCAACCGGCTCAACATCAACCTGCTCGGCGAGGCCGTGCTCGGAGAGAAGGAAGCCCTCCGCAGGCTCGAGGGCACGAGGGAACTGCTCGCCCGCCCCGACGTCGACTACGTCTCGATCAAGGTGTCTTCGATCGCGAGCCAGCTCTCGATGTGGTCGTTCGACGAGGCCGTGACCCGGGTCGTCGAGAGGCTGACCCCGCTCTACGAGCTCGCCGCGGCATCCGCTGTGCCGAAGTTCATCAACCTCGACATGGAGGAGTACCGCGACCTCGACCTCACGATCGCGGTCTTCGAACGCATCCTGGACCAGCCCCGCCTGCTCGGCCTCGAGGCCGGCATTGTGCTGCAGGCGTACCTGCCCGACGCGCTCGGCGCCCTCCAGGGCCTGACCCACTGGGCGCAGAACCGGCGCGCGGCCGGGGGAGCCCCGATCAAGGTGCGCGTCGTCAAGGGCGCCAACCTCGCCATGGAACACGTCGACGCGATCGTGCACGACTGGCCGCTCGCGACCTACGGCACCAAGCAGGACGCGGACACGAACTACAAGCGGGTGCTCAACTGGGCGCTGACCCCGCAGAACACGGATGCCGTCCGCATCGGCGTCGCCGGGCACAACCTCTTCGACGTGGCGTGGGCCCACCTCCTCGCCAAGCGGCGCGGCGTCGACGACCGGGTCGAGTTCGAGATGCTGCTGGGCATGGCGACGAGCCAGGCAGAGGCCGTGAGCCGGGACGTCGGCAGGCTGCTGCTCTACACGCCCGTCGTCAACCCGGCCGAGTTCGACGTGGCGATCAGCTACCTGATCCGCCGCCTCGAGGAGAACGCGAGCCAGGACAACTTCATGTCCGCCGTGTTCGAACTCACGACCTCACCCCCGCTCTTCGAACGCGAGAAGGAGCGCTTCCTCGCCTCACTCCGGGCACTCGAATCATCGGTCGGCCCCGAGGCCTTCGTGCCAGCGCCGAACCGAAGCCAGGACCGTTCTGCGGTCACCCAGCTCGAGGCGACAGAGTCTGCGGCCGAAGCGGCGCAGCACACCGACGATGACCTCGGCCTCACCAATGCCGTGCTCGGCTTCACCCGCGGCTCGCTCAGCGACACGGCCGCGGTCCTGACCCACGCGGGCGCGGGCGACGTGGCCGCCGGCATCCGCCGTTTCCACAACGAGCCGGACACCGACCCCTCGCTTCCGGCGAACCGCGCGTGGGGGCGCCGGATCCTCGCCCAGGTCGAGGGGTCACGCCTCGGCATCGACACGATCCTCGCCGCCCGCGTCGATACAGAGGAACAGCTCGACGCCATCATCGACACCGTCGCCGCGAGCGGCAACGAATGGGGCCAGCGCCCCGGCGGGGAGCGGGCCGCGATCCTGCACCGCGCCGGCCTCGCGCTCGCCGCGAACCGCGACCGCCTGATCGAGGTGATGGCCGCAGAGACCGGCAAGACCATCGCAGAGGGCGACCCCGAGGTGAGCGAGGCCATCGACTTCGCGCACTACTACGCCGAGAGCGCCCGGGCGCTCGACGCCGTGCAGGGCGCCATCTTCGTGCCCCCACGCCTCACCGTCGTGACCCCGCCGTGGAACTTCCCCGTCGCGATCTCCGCCGGCGGGGTGCTCGCCGCACTCGCGGCAGGCTCCGGCGTCATCGTGAAGCCCGCGAAGCTCGCCCAGCGCTCCGGAGCGGTCATGGTCGAGGCGCTCTGGGAGGCCGGAGTGCCCCGCGACCTCCTCGCGCTCGTCGACCTCGCCGACCGGGAGCTCGGCACCCGGCTGATCGGGCACCCCGCGGTCGACCGGGTCATCCTCACCGGAGCATACGAAACCGCGCAGCTGTTCCGGAGCTTCCGCGAGGACCTGCCGCTGCTCGCAGAGACGAGCGGCAAGAACGCGATCATTGTGACCCCGTCCGCCGACCTCGACCTCGCCGCCGCCGACGTCGTCAAGAGCGCGTTCGGGCACGCCGGACAGAAGTGTTCCGCAGCGAGCCTCGTCATCCTCGTCGGTTCCGTCGCCAGGTCCGAGCGTTTCCTCGGCCAGCTCGTCGATGCCGCGACGAGCCTGCGGGTCGGACGACCCTCCGACCCGGTCACCCAGATGGGCCCGCTCATCGAACCTGCCAACGGCAAGCTCCTGCACGCCCTCACCGAACTCGGCGTCGGCGAGAGCTGGCTCGTCGAACCGAAACAGCAGGGCGAGGACGGCGCGCTGTGGTCGCCGGGCATCCGCACGGGAGTCGCTCCCGGTTCCTACTTCCACCTCACCGAGTTCTTCGGGCCCGTGCTGGGAGTGATGCATGCGCGCACACTCGAGGAAGCCATCCGCTTTCAGAACGCGGTCGACTACGGGCTCACCTCCGGACTGCACTCGCTCGATCCCGAGGAACTCGCGACCTGGCTCGAGACGATCGAGGCGGGCAACCTGTACGTCAACCGGGGGATCACGGGCGCGATCGTGCAGCGCCAGCCGTTCGGCGGCTGGAAGCGCTCGTCGGTGGGAGCAGGCACGAAGGCCGGCGGCCCGAACTATCTCTACGGCCTCGGCAGCTGGGTGACCAACCCGGGCAGGAACAGTTCGACCCTGCACCTGCGCGGCCTCGAACCGAGCGTCACGCAGCTCATCGAGGGGTCGCAGCCCGTGCTCGACTATGCCGACTTCGACGTACTGCGCCGCTCGGCCCTCAGCGACGCGCTCGCCTGGCGCGAGGAGTTCGCGGCGGTCAGGGACGTCTCCGCGCTCGGCGTCGAACGCAACCTGTTCCGCTACCGGACGTTGCCCGTCACGGTGCGCCTCGCCGAGGACGGCACCCTGTCGAACCTGCTGCGGGTGCTCATCGCCGCGACCCTCTCGAAGTCGCGTTTCACGGTGTCGAGCGCGCTGCCGATGCCGCCGATCGTGCGGGGCGCGCTCGCCGAGCGTGAGATCCCGGTCACGGTCGAGAGCGACGCCGAATGGCTCGCCCGCGCCGCAGCCGGCGGCATCACGACGAGCCGGGTTCGGCTGATCGGCGGCGACCCGCTGACCGGGGCGACGGATGCGGCGGCCCAGCTCGCGCACGCCCTCCGCGGCAGCCCCGACGTGGCCGTCTACGCCCACCCGGTCACCCAGGCAGGCAGGGTCGAGTTGTTGCCGTTCCTCCGTGAGCAGGCGATCTCGATCACGGCGCACCGCTTCGGCAACCCGAGCACCCTCTCCGCCGGCATCATCTGACCGCCCCGCCTCGCCCCGCGCGCTCACCCGAACCGCGAGAGCGGAGATTTGGCCCTTAAACCACGATGTTAAGGGCCAAAACTCCGCTCTCGCGGACGGGGTGGGCGGTCAGGGGGGAGCGGCACACAGCCTGCATACGAGGAACGATCAGTTGAGTGGGGGATAATACCGGGGACCGTGGCGTGCCAGCGGCGCCACAATTCGACAGGGGAACAGCACTTGGACGGAAACGCAACGACGTCGCACACAAACGTCGCGCTCTTGGCGGTCGCGAGCACCCTCGCACCGATCGTCACTACCTCGATCGAGATCGACCGTCGACTGCAGCCGGCCCTGAAACGCCTGCGTCTCCCGAGCGGCCTGCTCCAGCGCGTCGCCGGCGTCTACGAACGCCGCAACTGGGGCAGCGACCTCGCCTTCGACGACGCGGCCGTGTCAGCGGGCAAGCGTGCCCTGCGCGACGCGGGCGTCGAGCCGGGCCAGGTCGGTCTCCTGATCAACACCTCGGTCACCCGCAAGCACCTCGAGCCCTCCGTCGCCGTGCGCATCCACCACGGCCTCGGCCTGCCGTCGTCCGCCACCAACTTCGACATCGCGAACGCGTGCCTCGGGTTCGTGAACGGGATGACCCTCGCCGCGCAGCTGATCGACTCCGGCCAGGTCAACTACGCCGTGGTGATCGACGGCGAAGACGCCGACGAAATCCAGTCCAACACGATCGACCGGCTCGGGCGGCCCGACATCGGCCGCAAGGACTTCATGCGCGAATTCGCGAGCCTGACCCTCGGGTCAGGGGCGGCCGCGGCCGTCCTCGGACGTGCAGACCGCCATCCGGAAGGCCATCGCATGCTCGGCGGCGTCACCCGCGCCGCTACCCAGTTCAACGGGCTCTGCATCGGCAGCGTCGACGGCATGTTCACCGACGCCAAGGCGTTGCTCAAGGGCGGCATGGAACTGGTCGTGTCGGCCTGGACGGAGGCGAAGCGCGACTGGAACTGGTCGAGCATGGACCGCTACATCCTGCACCAGGTCTCTGACGTGCACACCAACGCGATCGTGAAGGCCACCGGGCTCGACCGGGCGAGGGTGCCCCTCACCTACCCGCTGTTCGGCAACGTCGGGCCGGCGTCGATCCCGATCACCCTGGCCGAAGAGGCCAAGACCCTGCGTCGCGGCGACCGGGTGCTGCTCATGGGGGTCGGCTCCGGCCTCAACACCGCCATGATGGAACTGGCCTGGTGACCGGCCGCACCATGACCCACCCCCGGCAACAGCACCAGTACCGCCTGCCGCGCGCCGCTGCGACGCCCGCGCCGGCGTCCCTGCCGCCCGAGGGGCTGCCGGGACTCGACCCCGCGTTCTCGAGGCTGGTCGAGGCAGGGGAGCCGGGCGCCGGCATCCGCACCTGGCACCTGCTCGACAACGGGCCCGTGCTCGCGTCCCGCGGCATCACCCCGGTCGGCACGGTGCTGTGCGTGCACGGGAACCCGACCTGGTCGTACCTGTGGCGGTCGCTCGTGACGCAGGCGACGGATGCCGCCACGCGCGGCGAAGAGGCCTGGCGCGTGATCGCCGTCGACCAGCTCGAGATGGGCTTCTCCGAGCGCACCGGGACGGTGCGCCCGCTCGCCCGCCGGGTCGCAGACCTGGGCGACCTCACGGACGCGCTCGGCGCGGAACCGCTGGGACTCACCGGCCCGGTCGTCACCTTCGGCCACGACTGGGGCGGAGTCGTCTCGCTCGGCTGGGCGATCGACCACCCGGACCTGCTCGCGGGCGTGCTGCTGCTCAATACCGCCGTGCACCAGCCGGAGGACGCCGCGATCCCGGCGCCCCTGCGGCTGGCACTCCAGGGCGGCGTGCTCGGCACCGCGACCGTCACGACGCCCGCGTTCCTCGACACGACGCTCGCGCTCGCGCATCCGCCGCTGTCCGCCGCCGTCAAACGCGCCTACCGGGCGCCGTACCGGGGAGCGGCCCGCCGGGGCGGGATCGGCGCGTTCGTCGCCGACATCCCGGTCGGTCCCGGATCCGTCAGCACGCCGGAACTCGACCGCATCGCCTCTGGCCTTCGCGGCCTCGAGGTGCCGGCCCTGCTGCTCTGGGGTCCCACCGATCCGATCTTCAGCGACCGGTATCTCGACGATCTCCTCGACCGACTGCCCGACGCCGACGTTCACCGCTTCGAGGGGGCCGGCCACCA
>NZ_JASJVF010000153.1:0-8128 GCF_035019805.1 Cryobacterium sp. 10I1 | reverse complement strand
TGGGCATGGTGACATCTTTCCAGCGAAGACGAATCTCCACAGGTCAGGAGTCAACCAAACCGGGGGCAGTCCCGTCTCCGTGCCCGCTATGCATTTCAGAGTTCAGCGCGGATAGTAGCCAGTTCCCTGTTGCGCTCGTGTCCCCGATGATCTGGGACAGAACGAGCAGGGCGTTCTTCTCACTGTCCGCCGGCACCACGTACCAGGGGCTGTCCATGGTGCTCATGACTGTCAGGCATTTCTCGTAAGCCGACAAATGCGAGTCACAATACTCCCGTTCGTGAATGTCCGAGAGAGTGAGCTTCCAGTTTTTTTTCGGGAACGTCGATGAGTTCGCGGAATCCGTTCGCCTGTTCCTCTTTCGAAAGGTTCACGAAGATCTTGACGATCATCGTCCCCTTGCGGCTCAGATGCGCCTCGAGGTCCGCAATCGAGCGATGCCGTTCTCTCCAGATGGACGACTCGTCGATGAGTTCGGCCGGGATACCCTCGCCGTGCATAATCTCCGGGTGCGCCCGCGCGACGAGAACTTCTTCGTAGTATGAGCGATTGAAGGTGCCGATCCGGCCCGCGGCGGGTCGGACGCCAGATAAAGTCGTGCTCGAGTTCCTCGCTACTGGGCTGTTTGAAGCTGGAGACCTGGCAGCCCTGGGGGTTCACCCCGTACATGACGTGTCGGATCGCTCCATTCTTTCCTGCCGCATCCATGCCCTGGAAGATCACCAACACGGACTAGTGCACCGAGGCGTAGTGCAACCGCTGCAGCTCGCTCAGCTTTTTGATACGCCGAGGCAAGACCTGTTTATACGTTGTGTCGGCCCCGAGACATCCCCAACATCCGTTGCGCGCTTGGCGAGGTCCGCATTCTTTCCTGCTTCGACGCGGAAGCCACTTGTTTTTATCTTCATGACTGGCCCTTCGTTTCTCGCGATGCGGCGCCTTCTGTGCTCGGATCCGTGGAGGCGACTTGGGGTTCCGGTGCGTCGGACAAGTGTGCGGCCGACTGTGTGAGCGCACGGCCCGCCGTGCCTTTCTTCCCTGCGGGGTCGAGGATGCGATAGGCGAGTAGTTTGATGCGGTCGTTGACAAGCGCCCAGGCGATCGCGTAGCCCCACACGAAGGCGGCCCAGCCCCAGCCGAGCGGAGTCATGAAGAGCCCGTAAACGGCAATGAGGGTCGCGACGGCCTGGGTTCCCAGGACCGCCACCCACAGTATGCGGGCCGGTCGGATCGACCAGAACGGGCCGCGGGTGCGGGTCAGGAAGATGGTGAGATGCCCTGCCACCGAAAGCTTCAGGTACATCAGGGTTTGGATATGGTCGCGATCGAGGTGGAAGACATTGTCGGCCAGATAGAAGAGTCCGAAGGCGGCGATAACGCCGGCAACTCCAAGCACGGTCGATATGCCCAGCACCAGACGCATGTTCCACGCCTCTGGAGCCTTCCGATACTTCACGTTGTCGTAGGCGATCGACAGGATTGCCCCGTCGTTCAGAATGGCGAGCATCACGATCATGATCGCGGTGACGGGGTAGAAGTTGAAGACCAGGATCGACACCGTCATGAACAGCAGGACACGCAAGGTCTCTGCGATGCGGTAGATGGCGTAGGAGTTCATCCGCTGGAAGATCCGGCGGCTCTCCTCGATTGCCTTGATGATCACGGACAGACCAGGGGTGAGCAGAACGATGGCGGCGGCGGCCCTGGCGGCGTCAGTCGCTCCCGAGACTGCGATCCCGCAGTCCGCCTTCTTCAGTGCGGGCGCGTCATTGACGCCGTCTCCCGTCATCCCGACAATGTGACCGCGCTTCTGCAGCACGTCGACGATGTGGTATTTGTGCTCGGGGAAGACCTGGGCGAACCCATCAGCTGTTTCGATGGATTCCCCGACCGCCGCTGTCTCCTTCTTCTTCACGTCGCCCAGGCCGGACGCGTCAAGAATATTCGTGCCAAGACCGACCTTGGCGGCGGTCTCCTTCGCGATCGCGATCGCGTCACCGGTGACCATCTTCACCGTCACACCCATCTCCTTCGCTGTGGCGATGGTGGATGCGGCGTCCTCGCGAGGCGGGTCAAAGAGCGGGAGGACACCCAGGAACTGCCACGTTCCCTGTCCTTCTGCGCGGGCCACACCCAGAGACCGGAAGCCGCGTGCGGCGAAGTCATTCACAGCGGTGTCAATGGCGGAGGTGATGTCCGCGGAATTGTCGGCAAGAGCGAGGATGACCTGGGGCGCGCCCTTGGTGACTCTGAACGTCCTACCCCGGTCGTCGGTGACGGTGGCTTCGGTGCGTTTGTGAACCGGATCGAAGGGTTGGTAATGCGTGACCGTGTAGGCATCCATCGCGGTCTTCTCCGGGAGACCGCCGAGGACGGCGAGGTCGATGGGGTCATCGTTTTCCGCGCGGGAAGCCAACGCACCCGCGAGCACAATATCCGCGGCCGAAACACCGTCAAGGCTGAACGGGTCGCCCAGGGTCAGCGCGTTGCGGGTGAGAGTGCCCGTCTTATCCGCGCACAGGATGTCTACGCCGGCGAGTTCCTCGATCGCCACCAATTTGCTGACGATGGCCTTTTCCCGGGCCAGCAGCCGCGCGCCGACCGCCATGGTGACCGACAGCACGGTCGGCATCGCGACGGGGATAGCCGCAACCGTGAGCACGAGCGCGAATTGCAGTGTCGTCAGGATCGGGTCGCCCCGCAGAGTCGACACCACCACGATCACGGTCACCAACGCGAGGGCGAGGAGGATGAGATAGTTGCCGATCTTCAGAACGGCCTTCTGGAAGTGGCTGACGGTATGGGCATCCTGCACCAGACCGGCCGTCTTACCGAAGCTGGTATGGGCGCCGGTCGCATAGACCATGGCGCCGATCTCGCCGCGGCGCACGATCGAACCCGAGAACACCGCATCCCCGGCCGCGCACGTCACGGGCAGTGACTCGCCGGTCAGCGCAGACTGGTCAACCTCGATCTCGTCGCCCTCCAGCAGTCGGGCATCCGCGGGAACGATATCCCCCAGCCGCAGCCGGATCACGTCTCCCGGCACCAGCTCACTGGCGGCGGGCGTGACCCAGGTACCGTCACGTCGAACCCGGGCATTCATAGCGAGCGTGTCCTTCAGGGCGGCGATGGCGTTTCCGGCCTGGCGCTCCTCGAAGAACCCGACCAAAGCGTTCGCCATGAGAAGCACCAGGATAATGAAGAAGTCGGGCCAGTGCCCGACCACTCCGGACAGAACCACGGCCACTTCGATCATCCACGGAATCGGGCCCCAGAAGTAGGAAAGAAACTTCAGAAGCGGGTTCGTCGTATGCTCGGCGATCTCATTCGGACCGTACTTTGCCAGGCGTGTGTCGGCCTCTGACTGGGTCAGCCCGTCCGGTGAGCTGCCGAGCCGCTTCTGGACCTCAGCCATCGGGAGCGACTTCAGGTCGTGTGCCGGGTCGGGCTTTAACGTCGCCGAATCGGCCGCAGCGTTCGTGGTCTTGTCCGTGCTCATTCCCGGGCTCGCGTCCTCATCATGCTCCAATTCCCTGAGTTGACCACCTGCGACGCACGCCGTGTACGTGAATCGCGTTCGGTGCCGAGGCCGGAATAAACCGGCTGTACGCCTCCGCGAATGATGCCTTAATGCAAGTGTTGCACAAAAACAAGGTTTTAGCCGGTGCAATGAATTTCGGTATGGTGGCTTAACTGGGAGAATCACCCGGCGCCGGCAAGAGCCCCGGCTCGTCAGCCGGTGCAATCGGCTCCGTGAACCTCTCGAGTGTCGTGTGGCGAAGGTTGTACTCGCGCTTCAGCTCATTCCAGCGCCGGACCGAGACCTCGGCAGCGGGCGAGACCTCGGCGGGTTCACCGGACTGTGGCACTTTGGACATGCTGGTGGATTCGTGCGTTGCATCGGCCATGGATTCCCTCGGTCTCAAACGGGTCATGAACTGCTCGCTACTGAGCCTGGTTCACTGGATGAGCGACCGAGACATAAACGCGTTCACATCGAGAGTGCACACATGACCCATCACAATCGGTGGACGGGATCGCTCCTTCATGCTACATCTGCGGTTCGGAAATCGGCCAGCGAGACGAGCGATACGGCCGATCGGCAGTGTTTCCATGCATCAAGGATGCAGCGACATCCGGTGACCTACAATTCGCCGCGACGGAGGAAACCGCGAAGGAGGAGAGTGGATTCATGAGTGCAATCGAGAATTCCAAACTGGCCATCATCGGAGCGGGCACCGTCGGTACCTCGCTCGCTTACGCGGCGCTGATCCGGCAATCAGCCCGCGAGGTGGTGCTCTACGACATCAACAAGCCCAAGGTCGAAGCCGAAGTACTCGACCTCGCCCACGGCACGCAGTTCACCGGCGCCTCCTGCGTGTCCGGCGGGGCGGACCTCGACGCGATCGCGGGCTCGAACATGGTCGTGATCACCGCAGGAGCCAGGCAGCACCCCGGGCAATCGCGTCTCGATATGTCCGCTGTCAACGTCGGCATCCTGCGTGAGTTGATGCCCACACTCGTCGAACGAGCGCCGGACGCCGTGTTCATGATCGTGACCAATCCGTGCGACATCGTCACTTACGCGGCCCTTCATTTCAGCGGGCTCCCGTCGGCACGGGTTTTTGGCTCAGGCACCGTCCTCGACTCCTCGAGGCTTCGCTTGCTGCTCGCGCACCGCGTCGGCGTCGCGATTGCCAACGTACATGCCGACATCATCGGCGAACACGGCGACTCGGAATTCCCGCTCTGGTCTCAGGCTCGCGTCGGTCCGATCTCCCTCT
The DNA here is from genome assembly GCF_035019805.1 of Cryobacterium sp. 10I1. NCBI lineage: Bacteria > Bacillati > Actinomycetota > Actinomycetes > Micrococcales > Microbacteriaceae > Cryobacterium > Cryobacterium sp. 10I1. Next base: position 3,341 of record NZ_JASJVF010000153.1, on the reverse strand, counting down.
CCGAATGGGTCAAGGACGACATCTCGCCGGCATCCGACGACCGGGCGAAGTTCTCTGAGGCCGAGTTCGCGGCCATCACCAAGGACGTCAAGACCGCCGCATACCGGGTAATCGCAGGCAAGGGCGCTACGAACTATGCGATCGGACTCTCCGGCGCCCGGATCGTGGAGGCCGTGCTGCGAGACGAGGGCGCCATACTTCCGATCAGTTCCTTGCTCACCGACTATCGCGGCATAAGCCGGGTTGCGCTCTCTGTTCCGGCGGTCGTCAATGCCGGCGGCGTGTCCCGGGTGATCGAGGTGCCGTTCTCCGACGCGGAGCAGAAGCTCTTCCAGCACTCGGCTCATACCCTGCGCGCGACCCTCGACACCCTCAGACTGCCCTAAGGCCGCCGTCAACGCGCCTGCGGCGATGCTCAGGCGACCAGACCAGAACAGAAGTGGCGGACAAACCGCCCTCGGCCACTCGACTCAGACGAGGATCGCTGCTCACTAGACTGAAATGGAGTCCACAACCTTTGGAGGGACTTTGAATACCGAACAAGCAGAAAGAATGAACACCGGAGTCGGCTTCGTCGCAGCGCTCGATCAGAGCGGCGGCAGCACGGGCGGCGCACTGAAGCTCTATGGAATAGACCCGTCGTCCTACAGTACCGACGAGCAGATGTTCGACCTGATGCATCAGATGCGCGCCCGCGTGATGACCGCAGAAAGCTTCACCTCCGACCGCATTCTCGCGACGATCCTCTTCGAGCAGACCATGGACCGCACCGTTGGCAGCCAGCTGACGGGTGATTACCTCACCGCCAAGGGCATCGTGCCGTTTGTCAAGGTCGACCAGGGCCTCGCTGTCGAGGTAGACGGTGTCCAGTTGATGAAGCCACTCACCAAGCTGGAACCCCTCCTCGCACGTGCGGTTGAGCGCACGATGTTCGGTACGAAGATGCGTTCCGTGATCAAGGAAGCCAACCCCGCCGGAATCCAGGCGATCGTCGACCAACAGTTTTCCGTCGCAGGGCAGATTCTGGCCCACGGCCTTGTGCCGATCCTAGAACCCGAAGTCGACGTGAACGCTCCCGACAAGGCCGAGGCCGAAAACTTCCTCAAAGCCGATGCCCTGGCAGCCCTCGACGGGCTCTCCACCGACCAGCCGGTGATCCTCAAGCTGTCGATCCCGACGGTAGCCGGTTTCTACTCCGACCTGATTTACCATCCGATGGTGCTTCGAGTGGTGGCGCTTTCTGGTGGCTACAGTCAGACGAAGGCGTGCCGCTTGCTGGCCGAGAATCTCGGTCTGAGCGCCAGCTTTAGCCGCGCTCTGCTCGAAGGCCTCACCGCCCAACAATCGGACGCCGACTTCGACGCCGTGCTGGCCGCCTCTGTCGAGCGGATCTACGCGGCGTCCACGACCTGAACCACATCCGAGATCGACGCGGGTGGCAACGCCATCGATCCTGACAGGGCCTGACTGGACCTGCCACTCCGCCTCCCGAATGAAAGCGAACCAACAGCCAACGCAAGACAAGGCGGCACACCGCCGGAACGGATAGGGAAAATGACAGATGCGCACTTCGACAAGCTGGTCAGGCTACAGGACAGTGACGAAACCGTCGCCGAGCGAGAAGATGACATTCGAGGTCGGCGAGTGTTCGACAAAGACCACCAACCCCTCGGGGAAATCGACGCGCTGCTCCTGGATGAAAAAGAGAACAAGATTCGATTCCTTGAAGTGGCCTCCGGCGGCTTCCTGGGACTTGGAGAAGCCAAATCATTCATCCCGATAGATGCGATCACGAAAATCACCCAGGACGAAGTCCACATCAGCCAGTCCGCCGAGCACATCGCCGGTGCCCCCACGTACGACCCAGAACTCGTGAACCAAAAGGAATTCTACGAAAATACCTACGGTTACTACGGAGTCATGCCGTTCTGGAGCCCCGGCTACTCACTTCCGACGTACCCAGGTGAGGACCCACTCGCCGGCAAGTGGTATCGCTGACCATCGTTCGACAATGCATTCCTGAACACAGCCAGAGGACACCTCCGCGATTCCCCGTCCCCCAAGCACGCACAGGATCGCTTCACGCCTCGAAGCGTCGCTGAACGTCGGAGTAGGGCTCCGCCCCGGCGAGGAAGCCGAGGGTGCCAGAGTAGAGCAACCTCGGGCTGCCAGCGGTCAACGCTCTGATCAAGCCGTAAGGACGTTTGCGTCGGCGTGGCTTGAGTTAGGGCGAGGACCTCGCTTTAACACGCCGTCAAACCCCGACTGTCGACGATTCAGTCGACTACGCCCTAGAGACTCAAACCCCGCCTGTTTACTCACAGGTCGCGGACGAAGCAACAGTGGTCCATGAACTCGGGCACCAATGGTTCGGCGATTCGGTGACGCCCTCTGGCTGGAAGGATATCTGGCTGAATGAAGGCTGGCCACCTACATCGAATGGCTGTGCGCTCAGCATCAAGGCACCGCAACGATTCCTGCGCAGTTTGCCGACGCGATGCCATACCTGGAGGCAAACAACGGCTGGACGCCCAACATCGCAGACCCAGGTGTCGACGCTCGTTGAATAGTAGGCCGTTGGTGCTCTTCGAAAAGTAGGCCACCGTGGTTCATCTATTCTACGGTGTTTTCGGGTCTGGCGGAAGGCAGGGTGGTGATTCCGCTGTCCTTGAGCCGGTAGCTGGCGCCTTTGAGTGAGATGACGTCGGCGTGGTGAACGATGCGGTCGATCATGGCCGCGGCCACGACCTGGTCGCCGAAGACGTCGCCCCAGCGAACTGAGGTTCCCATACGTTCGTTCCGACTCTGAGTGCCGCATCCCCTGTGGGGAGTAGGTCGAGCGTGGTCGGCGTGGCGAGGTGCGATTTGCTCGATCGAGGAGTGAAATATGAGGCAGCGCCTCAGAAATCGAGGCGGGCGGGAGGTATGCAGTGACGCCGCGACCCCGGCTGCGCGTGGTGAGCGACAATTCTCCAGGCGCGCAACTGGCCGATGCCATGGAGCCGATGGAATTCCAGCGGCAGTGCGTGGACGGTTTCGTCGCGAGCCAAGTGGCCCGCGGATTCAGCGCCCTCACCATCGACAACGGCACGGGCGTGCTTGAGCGTTTCCTCGCTTTGGCGGAGAAGCCCGCATGGGAGCTGACCGCCTTCGACGTCGACGCGGTCGTCGCCGCGCTTATCGAACGCGGCGTGGGACCCGTCACGCGCAGGGACTACGTCAGCACGTTCAGACACTACTTCCAGTTTCTGCAAGCCCGGCACTTCGCCGACGTTGAGGCTCGCTTCGGTATCCGTTTGGCCGACCCGATCGACGTGTTCCATGCTGGGCATCACGTAACC
>NZ_JASJVF010000152.1:0-8163 GCF_035019805.1 Cryobacterium sp. 10I1 | reverse complement strand
GGGCACGCCGGTCGAACCGCTCGTCTCGATGACGACGGCCGTGCCGTCCGGAACGGTCACGGGCACGGGCACGGGCACGGGCACGGGCAGCAGGGCGTCCCCGCGCCCGGAGAGGGCCTCGCGGAGCAGGTCGAGGAGGTCGAGCGGCCGGTCGACGGAGACGACCCGGAGCATCCGTGTCACGGCGGGACTAGAACTGCCAGTCGTACGGACCCCAGTCGGGGTCGCGTTTCTCGAGGAACGCGTCGCGGCCCTCGACGGCCTCGTCCGTGCCATAGGCGAGCCGCGTCGCTTCGCCCGCGAAGACCTGCTGCCCGACGAGTCCGTCATCGACGGCGTTGAAGGCGAACTTGAGCATGCGGATGGCGGTGGGCGACTTGGTCAGGATCGTGCGAGCCCAGTCGATGGCTTCGTTTTCGAGATCGGCGTGCGGGACGACCGCGTTGATCGCGCCCATCTCGAGGGCGCGCTGGGCGGAGTACTCGCGGGCGAGGAAGAAGACCTCGCGCGCGGCTTTCTGCCCGACCTGGCGGGCGAAGTATGCGCTGCCGTAACCGGCGTCGAAGGAGCCGACGTTGGCATCCGTCTGCTTGAACTTGGCGTGCTCTGCGCTCGCGATGCTGAGGTCGCAGACCACGTGCAGGGAGTGCCCGCCCCCGGCCGCCCAGCCGGGGATGACGGCGATGACGACCTTCGGCATGAAGCGGATCAGGCGCTGGATCTCGAGGATGTGCAGTCGGCCGCTGCGGGCCTTGTCGATGCCGCTGGCAGTCTCGCCTTCCGCGTACTTGTAGCCGTCGCGGCCACGGATGCGCTGGTCCCCGCCCGAGCAGAACGCCCAGCCGCCGTCCCTCGGGCTCGGGCCGTTTCCGGTGAGGAGGACGACGCCGATGCGCGGGTTCATCCGGGCGTCTTCGAGGGTGGCCTGCAGCTCGTCGACGGTGTGCGGCCGGAACGCGTTGCGCACCTCCGGGCGGTTGAACGCGACGCGCGCGATCTGCCCGGTGAGGTCGTGGTGGTACGTCACGTCGGTGAGGGACTCGAAGCCCGGGACGAGTTTCCACTGGCTCGGGTCGAAGATTTCAGACACCTGTTCGATCATGCTGCAAGCCTACGCGGCGGACCCCGCGCGCGGACCCGAGGGGTGCCGGCTGGACAGCGCGCGGATGGGCGCGCTCTCACACATACTCAGGCCTGAAAAACCAAACGACACGCCGGTGAAAATGAGAAATACCCCTTTTGTGGTGGCAAAGTCAACCCCCTTGAGCGCCTCATTTTCACCATGTGTACTTGTGGTCTCAGTGAGACCCGGAGGTAGTCATGAACGACCTAGACACACAGTCAAAAGCCCCGATCGACCTGCCACTCCACAACGACGTGGCAACCCGAACCCACAGCACCATCAGCGCCGTCAGCATCCGCATGACCCCGGCAGAAAACACCAGAAAACACCAGAACGCCATCGGAACGGCGGTGCGACCGTGACCGTCACGATGAACACGTCGGCACCGGCCCACGACCACTTCGATTCTCCCGACTCCTACCGCGCCCCGCTCCCCTCGATCAACCCGGCCGGCTCATCCCAGCGTTCGGCCGGCAGTACGGCAGCGTCCCGCTACAGCAGGGCATCCACGGATGCCTTCGGCGACTACCTGCGCCGCATCGGCAAGGGCCCCCTCCTGAGCGCCGAGGATGAGGTCAACCTCGCCCGGCGGATCGAGGTCGGCCTGTTCGCCGCAGAGAAGCTCGCGCACGGGGTCGACGACCACGAGCTTTCCCGGGAACTCGCCTGGCTCGCCCACGACGGCGGCCGGGCGAAGAACCACTTCATCGAAGCCAACCTCCGCCTCGTCGTCAGCATCGCCAAGCACTACTCCGGCCGCGGGGTGCCGATCATGGACCTCGTCCAGGACGGCAACATCGGCCTCGTCCGAGCGGTCGAGAAGTACGACTTCATGACCGGATACAAGTTCTCCACCTACGCGACCTGGTGGATCCGCCAGGCGATTCACCGCGGAATGGCCGACAAGTCCCGGATGATCCGCATCCCCGTGCACACCGCGGAGAAGCTCAACAAGATCAAGCGCATCCGCCGCGACCTCACGAGCACCCTCGACCGCGACCCCTCGCTCAAGGAGCTCTCCGAGGCGGCGCAGATCCCCATCCGCGACGTCTCGCGGCTGCTGCAGTACGACAATGAGCCGATTTCCCTGCATTCCCCGGTCGGTGACGGCGTCGGAGACATCTCGGAGCTCATCATCGACGACGACCTGCCGCAGCCGGACGAGTATGCGACGGTCACGCTGCGTGCCGCGGACATCTGCTTCTACCTCGACGCGCTGCCGCCGCGGGAGCGGTCGATCCTGAAGGCCCGATTCGGGCTCGACGGCGACGAACCGCGCACCCTCGACCAGATCGCCGTCATCCAGGGCGTCACGCGGGAGCGGGTCCGCCAGATCGAAAAGCGCGCGCTGGCCCTCCTGCACGTGCCTCGGCTCGAACGGTACCTGCGCGATTAGATGCCCGCAGGCCTGGTCCGTCGATGACCGGTTGTGGGGGGGGGGGGGGGGCCCCCCCCCCCAAAACCCGGTTCCGGCGTGACCCAACTTTTCCACGGCACTGAACTTTTCCACGGCTCTCCGGGGGACCCCCCGAACTGAGCATTGGCAACGTCTCGATTTTGTAGCAATAATTCCTTATGACGCGCCAACGAGGGAATCATGGGAAAGCTCACCTATAACTCGACGGTGACGGCCGACTTTGATGATCGCATCCTGGCGCACATCCAGGTGGTCATCGGAGCCAAGCTGCGCCGGGGAGAGTGCTTCTACTTCACGTGGAGGGACGACCCGTCCGGAGGCGACGGTCGCAGCACGATCTGGCTGCATCCGGCCATCCCGCTCGCCTTCAAATACTTCGGCGGTCGCTCGCCGAGCCTCAATCGCGACTGGGTGGAGGCGCTCATGCTGACCGCCAACTCCTCTGGCGGTTTGCAGCTCGTCCCCGAACCGCACCGGCCGGCATCCGTGCTCGCGACGAAGGATGAACCATGATTCGCATCGACATCGTCTATGGCGGTCAGCAGTACTCCCTGGGCGGCCGGTCCGCAGAGTCGCTCCGGAATGAGATCAACGCGGCCGTCACGTCCGGCCAGCCGTACTGGCTTCCGGTCAACAGCGGCGGCGGCCGCTTCGAGGACGCCTATCTCCTGATCGCGCCCGGCATCGCGTTCGCGGTTATCGACGTCAAACCCACCAACGGGGACGACCTCGACCTCGAGGTCGACGGCGCCTTCAACCACGACTCCCTCTAGCCTCCCGCACGGTCCGCTCCGCCGCGCGCCCACTGCGCCGTTCCGCGCCCGGCAGGCCTGGCGCGGAGCGGCGCTTCTGGCGCGCACGCCCCGACGCGTGCGGCGGCACGGTCGCCCGCACCCGCGCCCGGCTGGCAGACTGGAAGCATGCTTCCCCCACTCGCAGAGTTGCTCGGAACGGCCCGCATTGTCGCGTTGCCGCTCATCACCCGATTCCGCGGAATCGACACCCGCGAGGCACTCCTCCTCGAAGGACCGGAGGGCTGGACGGAGTTCGCGCCGTTCGCCGAGTACGACGACGCAGAGTCCGTCGCCTGGCTGCGCGCCGCGATCGACTTCGGCTGGACCCCGACGCCCGCCCTCCTGCGCGAGAGCATCCCCGTCAATGCGACCGTCCCTGCAATCGACGCGGAACTCGTGGCGGATGTCCTCGCCCGCTTTCCGGGGTGCCGCACGGCCAAGGTGAAGGTGGCCGCCCCCGGGCAGACCCTCGCAGAAGACGTCGCCCGCGTGCGCGCCGTGCGCCGGGTGCTGGGACCGGAGGGGCGCATCCGTGTGGACGCGAACGGCCTCTGGAACCTCGACGAAGCCGAACACGCCCTGAACGCCCTCGGCGAGTTCGACCTCGAGTACGTCGAACAGCCGTGCGCGAGCATCGAGGAACTCGCCGAGATCCGCCGTCGCTCCGCCGACTACCTCGGCATCCCCGTCGCCGCCGACGAGAGCGTGCGCCGCGCCGAGGACCCGCTGCTCGTGGCGACCACGGGCTCTGCCGACATCCTCGTGATCAAGGCGGCACCGCTCGGCGGGATTCACGTCGCACTCGACCTCGTTGCGCTGGCCGGCCTGCCCGTCGTGGTCTCGAGTGCCCTCGACACCTCGGTCGGCATCGCGATGGGCGCGCACCTCGCCGCCGCGATCCCCGGCCTCGAGTTCGACTGCGGCCTCGGCACCGCCTCGCTGCTCGCCGCCGATGTCACCCACGACCCGCTGCTGCCGGTCGACGGCCGGATCCCGGTTCGCCGCGTCGTGCCCGACGCCGACCTGCTCGACCGCTACGCGGCATCCGCCGAGCGCAGCGCCTGGTGGCTCGCCCGCCTCAGCCGCTGCTACGCCCTGCTCGCCGCCGAACCCGCCATCACGGACGCCATCACGGACTGACCCGCCCGGGCGGATGCCGGGTTAGAGGCCCGAGTATGCGTGCAGTCCCTTGAAGAAGACGTTCACGACGCCGAAGTTGAACATCACGGCGCTGAAACCGACGATCGCGAGCCACGCGGAGCGGGAACCGCGCCAGCCCCTGGTTGCACGGGCGTGGATGTAGCCGGCGTAGATGGTCCAGATGATGAAGGTCCAGACCTCCTTGGTGTCCCAGCCCCAATACCGGCCCCAGGCCTTCTCCGCCCAGATCGAACCGGCCATCAGGGTGAACGTCCAGAGGATGAAGCCGATGATGTGAACCCGGTACGCCAGGTTCTCGAGCGTCGCTGCCGAGGGCAGCGTCGCGAGGAAGCGGAGGCGCACCCGGCCGGCGGTCGTGACGAGCGCCTCCCGCCGGAACTGCAGCAGTTGCACCACGGAGAGCGCGAAGCCGAGCGCGAAGAACCCGGTTCCGAGCGAGGCGACGAAGACGTGGATCACGAGCCATGCCGACTGGAGCGCCGGCGGCAGCGGGGCGACCTCGACATAGAAGCGCAGCGCCGCGATGCCGAGCAGCACGAGCACCATGCCGGTCACGAAGGTGCCGAGGAAGCGCAGGTCCGCGCGGGTGAGCACGATCAGGAACACGGTCACGATGAGCAGGGTGCCCGTCATCGCGAACTCGTACATGTTGGCCCACGGCACCCGCCCGGCGGCGAAGCCGCGCAGCACGTCGGCCATCAAGTGGATCGCCCAGGCCAGCACGGTGAGCGAGACGCCGATCCGCAGGCTCTTCGAGCGGCCGTACGGGGTGGCGGCGTCGTTGGCGATGCGGGCGCTGATCCGGTTCACGATCGTTCCGGCGGATGCCGCGGCACCGGCCTTGCCCGCAGGCTTCCCCGGATCGAGGGTCGCGTCCCTGCCCGCCGGTTGCGCCCCATTGGCCGCGCCGACGCCGACCGGTACGGCGGCGAGCGCCGCGAGGCCCGTCGCCTCGTCCGCCGTCTTGACGGCCGCGGAGCGCTTGGCGAGGTCGAAGGCGAAGGAAATGAAGGCGAGCGCATAGACGGCCATCGCCGAGTACAGGCTCAGGATCGAGAGCTCGTTGAGATTCACGTGGTCAGCCTAATTCTGTTCGGTCGCCGGGACGGCTGATGTGGAGGATACCAGCAGTCGCCCGTGGCGGTCTGCGATGTCGGTCACGGCTGCTTCGAGGGCCGGGTCCTCGCCGCGGGCGAGTCCCGCGTACTCGAGGGTCAGCGATCCGTCTTCGCTCTCGATCGCCTTGACCCAGACTCGCCGCCGCGGCACGAACAGGCTCGTGAGCAGCCCGAGCAGGGCGAGGATCGCGAAGGACAGCACCCAGACCTGCGTCGGGTCGTGGTGGATGTCGAAGGACGCGAACCGCAGCACCGAGCCGGAGAAATCGTTCGCGGCGGCGCCGGGGTGCGCGTCGTTGAACGTGACGGAGCCGAGTCCGTTCGGCAGCTGCTGGGTCTCCCCCGGCTTGAGCTCGAGCGACTTCACGCCGGTCTTGCCACCGGTGAGCCGCGTCATCTTGTCGGTGTTGAGCGAGTAGACGGATGTCGGAACTCCCGCGTTCAACCCGAGGTCGCCAGAGTAGATGTTCAGGGTGAGCATCGGGTATTCGAGGTCCGGGTACGACGAGTAGAAGGCGCCCGTCGAACTGGCGGCCTGCGTCGGGTAGAAGAAGCCGATCATGCCGAGCTGTTCGCTGAGGCCGTCCGGCACCTTGATCACGCCGAGCGAGGTGAGGTTCGCGTCCTGCGGCAGGAACGGCACCGCGTCGGTGAAGACGACGACCCCGTTGGGGTCCTTGACGGTGATCGAGGGCGCGTAGCCGTTGCCGAGCAGGTACACATCGGTGCCGCCGGTGCGCATCGGGGTGTTCACCTTGACGACGCCGGTCTGGAGGGCCTCGCCGCGGCGGGTGACGCTGACGGCAGCGGAGTAGTCGATCGCCTGGCCGTACGCCTCGAGGTTCTGGGTCTCGTAGGTGACGCTGAAGTCGTCGAGGGTGAGCTTGTACGGCTCGAGGCTCGAGTCGCTGAAGAACCGCCCCGGGCTGAACGAGTCGTAGGCGAGCAGGGTGTTCACGAAGGTCTGGCCCTCGACGAGCACCCGTTGGCCGCTGAACCCGAAGCCGCTGCCGAAGCCGACCGTGATCAGGATGCCGACGAGCGCGAAGTGGAACACGAGGTTTCCGGTCTCGCGCAGGTAGCCGCGCTCGGCCGACGCCGAGAATTCCCGCCCGCCGCGTGCCGGCGCGCTGTCGAACAGGGCGACGCGGTAGCCGCTCTTCTTCAGGAGCGAGCGGGCGGAGTCGACCGCCGCCGCGGCATCCGTGCCGGCAGGAGCCGTGCGTTCGGTGAAGCCGGCGAGCCGCATGAGCCGCGCTGGCGTGCGCGGCGGCTGGGCCCGGAGCGCCTGGAAGTGGTGCTTCGTGCGCGGGATCACGCAGCCGATCAGCGAGATGAACAGGAGGAGGTAGATCGCCGAGAACCAGGCGGAGGAGTAGACGTCGAAGGCCTGGATCTTGTCGAGCACGGGAGCCAGGTCGGGGTTGTCCGCGAAGTACTGGGTGACACCGTTCGGGTCTGAGCTGCGCTGCGGAACGAGCGAACCGGGCACGGCGGCGATCGCCAGCAGGAGCAGCAGGAACAGGGCGGTTCGCATGTTGGTGAGCTGGCGCCAGAACCAGCGCAGCCAGCCGACGAGGCCGAGCCTGGGCTGGATGACATCGTCGGACGCCGGGGCCGGCGCTGGGGAATCGTAGTGGTCAGATGGCCGGGACATAACTGCCGATCACTCCTTGCAGGTCGAGGAGCCAGGCATTCCAGACGCCGGTCACCATGAGGACGCCGATGACGACGAGGAGCACGCCCCCGAACAGATTGATCGCGCGGACGTGCCGTTTCAGGAACGACACCGCCCCTGTCGCCCAGTTGAGGCCGAGCGCGATGAGAAGGAACGGGATGCCGAGTCCGAGCGCATAGAACAGCGCGAGCAGGCCGCCCTGCCACGGGGAGCCCGTGGTGAGGCTGAGCGAGTTGATCGCCGTGAGCGTCGGACCGGTGCACGGGGTCCAGCCGACGGCGAAGACCGCGCCGAGCACGGGGGCGCCCGCAAGTCCCGCGCGCGGGCGCCAGCTCGTCTTGACCGTGCGTTGCAGGGCCGCGAACTGGCCGACGAAGACGAGCCCCAGCAGGATCACGACAACGCCGGCGATCCGGGTGACGAGGTCGCGGTACTGGTTGAGCCAGAAGCCTGCCGCGCCGAAGACGACCCCGGTCAGCACGAAGACGAGCGTGAAGCCGAGCACGAAGAGCCCGACGCCGGCCAGGAGCCGGTTCCGGCCGCGCCGGTCACCGCGACCGGCGGTCGACCGGCCGTCGGTGAATCCGCCGATGTATGCGAGGTAGCCGGGCACGAGCGGCAGGATGCACGGGGACGCGAACGAGACGAGCCCCGCGAGCACCGCGATGGGAATCGCAAACAGGAGCTGGCCGCTGAAGACGATTTCGCCGAAGGGATTGTTCACGCCGCGGGGACCTCGGCGATCGCGTCGCGCACAATGGTCTCGAGGATCGAGGGCGTCGACAGGGCGCCGAGGATGCGCGCGGCTTCGGGCAGACCACGACCGAGAACGTCGCGTTCTCCAACCGGGCGGATGCCGTCGCGCTGCTCGA
>NZ_JASJVF010000151.1:0-8179 GCF_035019805.1 Cryobacterium sp. 10I1 | reverse complement strand
GGCTGATCGAGCTCTTCACCGATGGCGTGCCCACGGTCTGCCTCTCGCTCTACCTCACGCCGCACACGCTCGCGGTCGCGAGCGTCGCCTGCGCTTCGAGCACGGCGGCGTCGAGGCTGAGCGTGTCGACGGTTGCGAGCACCTGGCCAGCGGTCACGGTGGTCCCCGCGACGACCGGCACGGCCGTGACGGTACCGGACACGGCGAAGCTGACCGAGTCGTTCACGGTCGGGGTCGCGGTGCCGTCGCTGTCGACGGTCTTCTGCATGGTCGTCAGGCTCGCTGCGGTGGTGATGGGAGCGGCGACCGTGGACTTGGTGTTCGCCGGAACGGCGAATCCGAACCAGTAGATGCTGCCGCCCGCGAGGGCGAGCACGATGACGCCGGCAACCACCCAGGTTCGTGGGCGGATGTGCGTGAGAAACTGTGGCCGTTTCATGGTCTCCTCGATAGCTCGTGCGCGGCTTCTGACTGCCGCGTCGGCAACGGTACGCAGCAGGGCTATGGCCGCGGCCTCCAGCGGCTATCAGTTCCCGATGAGCCCGGCATGCCCGGTGCGTGAGCCGGTGTGCGGATGCCGGGCGAAGCATCCGCCGATAACATTGCTGTCATGGCAGACTCAACGTTCGACATCGTCAGCAAGGTCGACCCGATGGAGGTCGACAACGCCCTCAACCAGGCCCACAAGGAAGTCGCGCAGCGCTACGACTTCAAGAACGTCGGCGCCTCGATCGAGATGAGCGGCGAGAAGGTGCTCATGAAGGCGAACTCGGAGGAGCGTGTCAAGGCGATCCTCGAAGTCTTCGAGTCCAAGCTCATCAAGCGCGGCATCTCGCTGCGCAGCCTCGACGCGGGCGACCCGTACGCCTCCGGCAAGGAATTCCGGATCGAGGCCTCGATGAAGGCCGGCATCGACCAGGAGAACGCGAAGAAGATCGGCAAGATCATTCGCGACGAGGGCCCCAAGGGCGTCAAGAGCCAGATCCAGGGCGATGAGCTGCGCGTGAGCTCGAAGAGCCGCGACGACCTGCAGGCCACGATGGCGCTGCTCAAGGGCAAGGACCTCGACGTCGCCCTGCAGTTCGTCAACTTCCGGTAGGCATCGGGGCATCCTTGTGACGCCGTTCCACAATATGGCGCTGATGAGCCCGGACACCACCGCAGCGGACGTCGACGCCCACCTCGCCGTGTTCGGCGAGGTGGGCAGCGAACTGCTCGGGTTCTAGGCCGAGGCGGTCACTGCTGCTGGCGCGACGGCGCGGGAGATGGCGACCATCTCGTCGCGCGGCACGACCTTGATCCGCACCCGACCCTCGGCCGCGCCGAGCGCCTGCTCGTGCTGGTCGAGGCGGTGCCAGCCGTCGAGGTTCGTGTAGTCGACACCGCGTTCCTCGAGGAGCGCGACGACGCTCTCCTCCGACGGGGATTCGGGCCGCCACCAGTTGCCGAGATCGTTGATCAGGTGCCGCACGGTCTCCATCGCGTCGGACTTGGTGTGCCCGATCAGGCCGACAGGCCCGCGCTTGATCCACCCGGTCGCGTACACGCCGTAGAGCTGCTGGTTGGCGCTCCCCGCACCGGACGACGGGTCGCCCTTGGAGAGCACCTGCCCCTCGCGGTTCGGGATCACGCCGTGCTTCTTGTCGAACGGCACCCCGGGCAGCGGCGAGCCGAAGTACCCGACCGCGCGGTACACGGCCTGCACCGGCAGCTCGCGGATCTCCCCCGTGCCCACGACGCCGCCCTGGCCGTCCGGCGCTGTGCGTTCGTAGCGGATGCCGCCGACCCGGCCTGTGCCGTCGTCGATGAGTTCTAGGGGCTTGGCGAAGAAGTGCAGGTGCAGCCGGCGGCTCGCGCCCGCCTGCGGGTCCTCGGCGAGCTTGTGGGCGCGTTCGCGCCATTTGCCGAGCACCTTGTCGATCACGAACACCTGCTTGTTGCTCGCAACGGCGGCGCGCGCGGCGTCGTCGTAGTCGAAGTCCTCGTCGTAGACGACGATGTCGACGTCGGGCAGTTCGCCGAGCTCACGCAGTTCGAGGGGCGTGAACTTCACGGATGTCGGTCCGCGACGCCCGAAGATGTGCACGTCGGTCACGGGTGAGGCCTTGAGCCCGTCGTAGACGTTCGCCGGGATCTCGGTGGGCAGCAGGTCGTCCGCGTGCTTCGCGAGGATCCGAGCCACGTCGAGGGCCACGTTTCCGTTGCCGATCACGGCGACCTGCTTCGCTTCGAGCGGCCAGGTGCGCGGGTAGTCGGGGTGGCCGTCGAACCAGCTCACGAACTTGGCGGCGCCGTAGGAGCCGACGAGGTCGATGCCGGGGATCCTGAGGTCGGCGTCGCGCACGGCGCCGGTCGCGAAGATGACCGCGTTGTAGTGCTTCCTGAGGTCGTCGAGCGTGATGTCGACCCCGAAGCGCACGTTTCCGAAGATGCGGATGTCGCCGCGGTCGAGCACGTCGCGCAGGGCGGTGATGATGCCCTTGATGCGGGGGTGGTCCGGCGCGACCCCGTAGCGTACGAGCCCGTACGGCGCGGGGAGGTGGTCGAACAGGTCGATCGAGACCTCGAAGTTGCGTTCCGCCTTGAGCAGGATATCCGCGGCGTAGATGCCGGCCGGCCCTGCCCCGACGATCGCCAGGCGCAGCTTCGCGGGTTGCTGGTCGGTGGGGCGCTTCTCGGTCATGACGACCTTTCTAACTTGAACGCTCGACGATCGTGTCGGCGAATCGGGTCAGCGCCTTCTTGACGGACCCGTCGGGCAGGGGAGCGAGGGAAGCAACGGCGTCGTGTGCCCAGCCGTGGGCCTCTGAGAGGGTCTGCGCGGTCACCTCGTGGTCGCGCAGCGCGGCAATCGCGGAGTCGGCCGCCTCTGAGCGGGTGCCCTGGCTGCTCATGACGTCCCGCTCGAGCCGCTCGAGCAGGGCCGCGGATGCCGGCTCGTCGGCGGCGCGCTCGCGGAGCCTGAGCAGGGGCAGGGTGGCGACCCCGGCACGCAGGTCGGTGCCTGGCACCTTCCCGGTCGCCTCGGGCTGCGGGGACAGGTCGAGCACGTCGTCGATGAGCTGGAACGCGACGCCGATTTTCTCGCCGAAGCTCACGAGGGGCTGTTCGAATTCGTCGGGCGCATCCGAGAAGATGATGCCGGCCTGGGCCGCTGCCGCGATGAGCGAACCGGTCTTGTCCGCGAGTACCGAGATGTAGTGCTCGATCGGGTCGTCGCCCGCGTGCGGGCCGACGGTCTCGTGCAGCTGCCCCATGACGAGGCGTTCGAAGGTGTCGGCCTGCAGGCGGATGGCCCGCTCGCCGAGCTTGGCCATCAGCTGGCTCGCCCTGGCGAACAGCAGGTCGCCGGTGAGGATCGCGACCGAGTTTCCCCAGACCGTCTGGGCGCTCGGGACGCCGCGGCGCTGGCCGGAGTCGTCCATGACGTCGTCGTGGTAGAGCGAGGCGAGGTGGGTGATCTCGATCGCCGTCGACGCGGTCACGACGTCGGTGATCCCACCGCTGCCGAGGTGGGCGGTGAGGAGGGCAAGCATCGGGCGAACCCGCTTGCCGCCGGCTTCGAGGAGGTACCGGGTGGTGACGCTTGCGATCTCGTCTGCGAAGACGATCTCGGCGAAGAGGCTCGCCTCGACCCGCTCGAGACCGGCGTCGATTCCGGCGGCAAGGCCCCGGTCATCCGCTGTCGAGAAGATTCGATCGCTGAGGCCGATCTGGCTCGTCACGGAGGAGCCGCGCCGGAACAGGGGAAGACTCGGTTTCACTCTGACAGCCTATCCATTGGGTGGGGAGTTTCAGTCGGCGGGGACTGCCGCGGGGGCGGCCTTGACGCCGCGGTGCAGCGCCACGATTCCGAGGGTGAGGTTCTTGTAGGCGACGGACTCGTACCCGGCTTCGCGGAGCCATCCGCTCAGCACGGGCTGGGTCGGCCAGGCGGCGATCGATTCGCCGAGATAGTCGTACGCCTCGGCGTTCGAGGAGGCGAGCTTGACGACCCGGGGCATCACCTGGTTGAGGTAGGCGAAATAGGCGCTGCGGATGACCGGGTTCGGCGGGGTGGAGAACTCGCAGATGACGACCCTGCCGCCGGGCTTGGTGACGCGGAAGAACTCGGCGAGCGCCTTGCGCGGTTCCACGACGTTGCGGAGGCCGAAGGAGATCGTGACGGCGTCGAATTCGTTGTCGGCGAAGGGAAGCGCCGTGGCGTCGGCCTGGACGAACTCGACGAGCGGGTTGCCCGCTTGGCGTTCGCGGCCGACCGCGATCATGCCGGCGGAGAAATCGGCGGCGACGACGTGGGCGCCGGTGTGGGTCAGCGCGACGCTCGAGGTGCCGGTGCCCGCGGCGATGTCGAGGATGCGCTCGCCGGCCTGGGGGTTGACGGCGCGGGTCGCCTGGAGCCGCCACAGGGCGGCGTTTCCGACCGAGAGCACCGCGTTCGTGCGGTCGTAATGCGTCGACACCTGATCGAACATGGCAGCGACCTGCTCCGGCTGCTTACTGAGGTCTGCTCTGTTCACTCCAACAGTCTAGGTTGCCGTTCCCCGGTGATCCTGCGAAGCCGGTGATAGGGGCAGTCTGGAGTCCGGGAAGCCGGTCGTCGTGGCGGCTGGCATAGGCTGGGCAAGTGAATGTGCAGGCCCTAACGGTTGAAACCACTCCCATTGCCGACATTCGACAACTGGTCCTTCTCCTCGACGCCCAGAAGCCGCTGCTCTGGATGCGCCGCAACCAGGGCCTCGCCGGCCTCGGCTCAGCGCTGCGGCTCGAATTCTCGGGCCCGACCCGCATGACGGATGCCGCGAGTGCGTGGCGGGACGTCGTCGCCGCTGCGACGGTGACCGATCCCCTCGCGCGAACGGGCACCGGCCTGCTGGCGTTCGGAACGTTCGCCTTCGACGACGAATCCGCCGAGACGAGCGTGCTGCTCGTTCCGGAGGTCATCGTCGGACGTGAGGACGGTCTCTGCTGGGTCACCCGGATCTGGCCGACCGGAGGCACCCCTCCGGAAATTCCGGTGGCGCTGCATCCGCTGGGCACGGAGTACCGGATCTCGCTGCTCTCGGGCACGCTGCGGCCCGAGGCATACAAGGCAGCCGTCGATGAGGCGGTCGTGCGTCTCTCGGCCGGCGAGGTGAACAAGGTCGTGCTCGCCCGCGACCTCCGCGGCCACCTTCCGGCGAAGTCGGACCTCCGCCGCACGATCAGCGAACTCGCCCTCGGCTACCCGGACTGCTGGACCTACGCCGTCGACGGACTCGTCGGGTCGAGCCCCGAAACCCTGATCCGCGCCGACCACGGCGAGGTCAACGCCCGGGTGCTCGCCGGGACCGTCTCGCGCGGCGCCGACGCCGCAGCGGACCTCGAGGCCGCCGCCGCGCTCGCGACGAGCGCGAAGGACGGCGACGAACACGCCTTCGCGGTGCAGAGCGTGCTCGCCTCGCTGCGCCCGCATACCTCGCACCTGCTCACGAGCGAGCTGCCGTTCACGGTCAAGCTCCCGAACCTCTGGCACCTCGCGACGGATGTCGAGGGAACCCTCTCCGACGGATCGACCTCCCTCGACCTCATCGCCGCCATGCACCCGACGGCGGCAGTCGCGGGAACGCCGACGCAGGCAGCGCTTGCGCTCATCCGCGAACTCGAGCCCTTCGACCGCGGCCGGTATGCCGGGCCGGTCGGCTGGGTCGGAGCGGACGGCGACGGCGAATGGGCGATCGCGCTGCGCTGCGCCCAGGTCACTCCCGGCGGCGACGTCACGGCATACGCCGGCTGCGGCATCGTGCTCGGTTCAGAGCCCGACCGCGAGCTCGCCGAGACCCGGATGAAGTTCCGCCCCATCGTCGAGGCCTTCGGCTAACTCCCCCTCCTCCTCCGCTGCGCTCTGCGCTCAGCGCTCAGCGCCGTGAACCGCGAGAGCACACTTATGGCCCTAAAGACGACCCCATAAGGGCCGATTTCGTACTCTCGCGGGATGAACGGGAGGAGTGGGCGGATGGGGCGGGTCAGGTGGCTGCGAGGCGCGCCTTTTCGGCGTCGACGTCGAAGGCGGCGGGCGGCCAGTCGAGGTCCAGACGCTCGAGGGCATCGATCAGCAGGTGCTGCACGGCGAGGCGCGCGTACCACTTCTTGCCCGCGGGAACGACGAACCACGGCGCGTCGGGGGTCGAGGTGCGTTCGAGGGCGAGCTGGTATGCCGTCTGGTAGTCGGCCCAGCGCATCCGCTCGTCGACGTCGCCCGGGTTGTACTTCCAGTGCTTGTCCGGGCGTTCGAGGCGCTCCAGCAGCCGCTCTTTCTGGTCTGCCGAGCTGATCTGCAGCATGACCTTGACGATCGTGGTTCCGTCGTCGACGAGATCCTGCTCGAACTGGCGGATCTGCCCGTACCTGGCCTCGATCTCTTCGGCGGGGGCGAGCTCGTGCACGCGGGCGATCAGCACATCCTCGTAGTGCGAACGGTCGAAGACCCCGATCAGGCCGGGACCCGGCACGCGGCTCCGCACCCGCCAGAGGAAGTCGTGCGCGCGTTCTTCCGCTGTCGGTGCCTTGAACGCGGTGAGGCGCACACCCTGCGGGTCGACGGACCCGACGACGTGCCGCACGATGCCGCCCTTCCCTGCGGTGTCCATGGCCTGCAGCACGAGGAGTACCTTGCGGCCTCCGCCGTCATCAGCCGCGGCCCGGCTGTTGGCGTAGAGCTTCTCCTGAAGCGAATCGAGCAGGCCGACACCCGAGGCCAGCGCCTTGTCGGCGTTCTTCTTCGCGACGCCGTCGAAACCAGGGGTCGCGTCGGGGTCGACGGAGGCGAGCCGGAATCCGGGGCCGACGCGGAGCGTCTCGATCGGGTCTGAGTCCCAGAACTTGTGGTCGAGCCCGCTCATGATGATGCACCCTTCGTCGAAAATTGCAGGAAGACTGACACTGTGCAGCCGGGCCCTCGCGAGGCCATGCAGAAAACCTAGCGCGTGAGCGGCACCTCGAGCAGGCTCGGTCCGAGCGGCGGCGCGGTGAGCGCCCGCTCGAGCTCGCTGCGGGTCGCCGCCCGGTCGTATTCCCAGCCGTATGCTGCGGCGAGCGCGGAGAGGTCGACGCCCTGCGGTGTGTAGAGCACCCTGCTGATCAAGTCGTCGGGGGCGGATGCCGCGACCTCGAGCCCGTCGAAAATGGTTCCGCCACCGTCGTTGCCGACGATGACCTGCAGCCGCGCCCGCGCCTCGCCCGGGACCAGGAGCATCGATCCCGCGTCGTGCAACAGGGCGAGGTCGCCGAGGAGCAGCCGGGTCGTTCCGGTCGAGCGCGGTTCGCTGCCGTGCTGGAACGCCTGGCTCGCGAGCGCGATACCCGTCGCGGTCGAGATGGTGCCGTCGATGCCCGCGAGGCCCCGGTTCGAGTGCACGGAGATCTTCTTGCCCGGCACCCGCCGGTCCGCCTCGCGGATCAACCGGGACGCGCCGAGCACCAGCCGGTCGTGCGGCCAGGAGGCCCGCCAGACGGCGTCGACGAGCATGCTCCGGGTGACGGGAGCGCGGAGGGCTGCGAATTCGGCGCGCGTCATCCCGTGGGCGCCGAAGGGGACATCCGCGTCTTCGGTCGCCGCGTCGAGAACGCGCCGGCTCGACATCACCCAGCTGCCGAGCCAGGCCCGGCCGTCGCGGGTTTCCGCCTCGGACGAAGCGGATGCGCCGACACGCGCCGTGCGGGCGAACGTGCGCACCCGGTGCCCAGGGTTGTACCACTCGGCGCCGGTCGGGGCCACGACGATCGTCTCGACGTCGTCCCGCTGGATGAGGGCCGGGACTTCCCGGCTCAGCGACGGATGTCCGAACACGATCACGCGCTCGACCCTGCCGCCGAAGTCCTCGGCCTGCAGCAGCTCACGGTATGCGGCCACGAGATTCGGCCCGAAGCGGGCGTTGCTCGACACCTCCGCGAGCAGTGGCCAGCCTCCGGCCCGGGCGAACTCCTCTGCAGCACTCCCCGCGCCTGTGCCGGCGACCACGACGGTGCGCAGCCCCCCGTCGACGACGAGTGCGGCCTGGTCACCCGTCACCACGTCACCGCTCACCGCGAAAGCGGGTGAGCCGTCGGTCTGGCCGTGGCTCAGCGGCGGCTCAGTCGTCGTCGCGGCCGGGACCGGCTCCAGGAGGAGCGCATCCGCCAGATGGAGCAGGAGCTCGCC
>NZ_JASJVF010000150.1:0-8221 GCF_035019805.1 Cryobacterium sp. 10I1 | reverse complement strand
TGGTCTCGACCGTTTCGTCGCTGACCGGGCTGACCATTCCGTACGCGGGTCTGATCTCCTTCGAGGGCACGGTCGCGCCCTTCTTCGTGCCGACGAGCGCGATCCCGAGCCGGCGCGCTTCGCCGAGGTGGGCCCAGAGCAGGGAGCTCTCGAAGTCGTCGAGGTAGAGCCAGTCGGCCTCCTGGTTCGTGTACACCCCGCGCACCGCGCGGTTCAGGGCCCAGAGTTCGCTGAGCCAGCGCTTGTGCTCGGGGTTGAGGGCGAGCCGGTTCACGTGGAAGCTCAGCTGGTTCCATGTCACGCTGCCACGCACCCAGTTGCCACGCGCGTTCAGGACGACCGGGCGCACGCCGAGCCTGAGCGTGCCGTGGCCACCGCGGAGGCTCGTGACCGTCTGCGCCGTCGGCCCGCGCCAGCGTTCATCGGTGCGCGGGGTCAGCTCGCGCAGCTCGAACTGGAGTCCCATCGCCGTCGGGGCGGCGGTTCCCGGGGAAGCCGCAGCGCTCCCCAGTACTCCGGCGGGCGGTCCAGCGGGGGTCTGGGCGCGCATCCGCCACCCCGGCGCCGGTGCAGGGGGCCCGGTCTGCGACATTCCCCCATGCTCTCACGCTCCCGCAGCTCAGGGCAGCGGATGCGCCCCGGCCGCATCGAGGATCCACGCGTTGTCGAAGGCGATTTCCCGCCAGCGGGCGTAGCGCCCGGACACCCCGCCGTGGCCGGCGGACATCTCGGTCTTGAGCAGGACATCCGCCCCGACCTCGCGCAGGTGCGCGACCCACTTCGCCGGTTCCACGTAGAGCACGCGGGTGTCGTTGAGGCTCGTGACCGCGAGGATCCGCGGGTAGTGCGTGTCTCGAACGTTCTCGACCGGTGAGTAGGACTTGATGTACGCGTAGACCTCAGGGTCGTGCAGCGGGTCTCCCCACTCGTCCCACTCGATGACCGTGAGCGGCAGCGAGGGGTCGAGGATCGACGTGAGCGGGTCCACGAACGGCACGCCGGCGAGGATGCCGGAGAACAGCTCGGGGGCGAGGTTCGCGACGGCGCCCATCAACAGGCCGCCGGCGCTGCGGCCCTCGGCGACGAGCCGGTCGGGCGCGGTGAGCCCCACATCGATCAGGTGCTGTGCGCAGTCGATGAAGTCGGTGAAGCTGTTGCGCTTCTCGAGCTCCTTGCCGTGCTCGTACCAGAGCCGGCCGAGTTCGCCGCCGCCGCGCACGTGCGCGATCGCGTAGACCAGTCCGCGGTCGAGCAGGCTGAGCCGGGCGATGCTGAAGGTCGGGTCGATGCTGATCTCGTAGGACCCATAGCCGTAGAGCAGGGTCGGCGCGGGTTCGCCGGGGGTGACCAGGTCACTCCGGTAGACGAGCGAGATCGGCACGCGGGTGCCGTCTGCGGCCGTCGCCCACTCGCGGCGCTGTTCGTACCTCGCCGGGTCGTACGCGCCGAGCACGGTCTGCTGCTTGAGCAGGCGGCGCTCTCCGGTCGCGACCACGAGGTCGTACACGGTCGACGGGGTGACGAAGCTCGTGTAGCCGAACCGGATCGTCGGTTGCTCCCACTCGGGATTCGCCCCTGTGCCTGCCGTGAAGAGCGGTTCGTCGAAGGCAAGCTCGGTGAACGTGAGCGGGCGGGCAGCGTCGGCGGGCGCAGCGGATGCCTCGGCCTCGGTCCCGAGCGACGCGATCGCCACCTGCGTCAAGCCGTCCCGCCGGTACTCGGCGATGACGAAGTCGCGAAACGCGTCGACGCCTTCGAGCCGGACGGATTCGTCGTGCGGCAGCAGCATCCGCCGGGGGCCGTGCGGGTCTCCGGCGGCGACGTCGACGAGTTCGAAGTTGACGGCCTGGTCGTTGTGCACGATGAGGAGCCGGTCCTCCCCGGCGAGGACGGCGTGCTCCACGTCGTACTCGACGCCGTCGCGGCGCGGCCAGACGATTGCGAACTCGCCGGTGGGGTCGCTCGTGTCGAGCAGCCGGGTCTCGGTCGTCACGCTCGAGCCGGCCTCGATCAGCAGGTACTTGCGGCTGCGGGTCAGCCCGATGCCGACCCAGAACCGGTCGTCGGGTTCGTGGAAGACCTGCGCGTCGCTCGAGGGGTCTGTGCCGATCTCGTGCCGCCAGACGGTGTCCGGGCGCCAGGCCTCGTCGACGGTCGTGTAGAAGAGGTAGCGGCCACTCGGTTCGAACAGGGCGTCTTCGCCGGTATCGGTGATCTCGTCGGTGAGATTCTCGCCCGTCGTGAGGTCGCGCACCCGGATCGTGTACCGCTCGTCACCCTCGGTGTCGACGGCGAAGAGCAGCCGGGTGGCGTCTGCGCTCACGTCGAAGCTGCCGAGGGCGTAGAACTCGTGGCCGGCCGCCTCGGCGTTGTCGTCGAGCAGCACCTGCTCACCGGGGAGGCCTGCCCGGACGGTGGCGGACGTTCCGGCGTCGGCGGCTTCGGGGTCCAGGATCGGCGGCGCCCAGTCGTCCGGGCCCGAGATCGGGGCGCGGCAGTGGATGCCGTATTCCTGGCCCTCCACCGTGCGGGTGTAGTACCACCACCGGCCCTCCCGCACGGGCACGCTGAGGTCGGTCTCGCGGGTGCGGGCCTTGATCTCGTCGAACAGCTGCTCCCGGAGCGGTGCGAGCCGCGCGGTGCGGGCATCCGTGTACGCGTTTTCGGCCTCGAGATGGGCGAGGACCTCCGGGCTTTCCTTGTCGCGCAACCACTCGTAGTCGTCGGTGAAGAGGTCGCTGTGGTGCAGGCGTTCGACGGGCTTCTTCGCGGCGAGGGGAGGGACGACGGCAGCTGTAGTCATGGTGTTCAGCGTACTGAGGCTGGAGACGAGGGAGAATTGGAGGAGTACCGAAGCCGGCTATCGCGGCTTCACGGAAGGAAACAGCACATGGAGCAGGGCCTCACCACCGCCGCAAGCATGACGGAGAGCAGCACGAGCACCAGCACGGATGGTGCAACAGGGCACGTTCTCCTCGGCCGGGTTTTCGATGCGGTCCTCTTCGATATGGACGGCACCCTGGTCGACTCGACGCGGGCCGTGAACCGGGCGTGGATGCGCTGGGGAGCCGAAGCGGGCCTCGGCCCGTCGTTCACCGGGGCCGAACACGGGGTGCCAGCCCGGCAGATGGTCGCCAGGCTCGTTCCCGAGGACAAGATCGAGTGGTCGATCGGCCGGGTACTCGAACTCGAACTCGACGACCTCGAGGGCATCGTGGTCCTTCCCGGGGCCGCGGAACTGATGCAGAGCCTGCCGGAGGGCCGCCGCGCCATCGTCACCTCGTGCGCCCGTTCGTTGTGCCTCGCCCGGCTCGAGTCGGCCGGCTTCCCGGTGCCGGCGACCGTCGTCACGATCGACGACACTCCGCGCGGCAAGCCGTTCCCTGAGCCGTTCCTGGCTGCGGCCGCCCGGCTCGGCGCCGACCCGCGTCGCTGTGTCGTGGTCGAAGACGCGCCGGCGGGCCTCGAGGCGGGTCGCGCGGCCGGATGCCTGACGATCGGTGTCGCCGGAACGCACACCATGGACCAGCTCGACGCCGATCTCGTCGTGCCGAGCCTCGACCGCCTGCGGATCAGCGTCCGCGACAACGGCGTCGTCTTCGAGCTCCTCCCCGAGTAGCCCCTCGGGGCAGGGGCCCCTCAGGACTGGTAGATCTCGAGCGGCAGGCCGTCGGGGTCACGGAAGAAGAACATCGCCTTGTGCGTGTTCGGGTCGACCCGCAGCTCCTCGCAGTCGACGCCCGTGCCGAGGAGCTCTGCGCGCGTGCCGGGAACGTCGTCGACCTCGAACGCGAGGTGGCGCAGGCCGAGCGCCTCCGGGCCGCTGCGCCGGGGCGGGGTATCCGGGAACGAGAACAACTCGAGGATGTACTCGCCGTTCAGGGCGAGCTTGCCCATCCAGGAGTCGCGCTCGGCCCGGAAGTACTCCGCCTCGAGCGTGCAGCCCACGACGTCGACGTAGAACCGCTTCGAACGCTCGTAGTCGCTCGCGATGATGGCGATGTGGTGCACCCGGTTGATCAGCATCCTCCCAGCCTGACACAGCCGTTTCTGTGAGTCTCATAGCCCGAGTCCAGAAAACACCCGGGACCGGCAACTATCGTGAAGATTTTGACCATGGAACGCAATAAGGGGTTTTGTTGACGAATCACAGACCCGAGGGTCGCGCGGACGCCCGCAGGCACGCACGGGCGGCAACGCTCATCCGCCATCGGCGCCGACCGAGCCGCAGCCACACGATGCTGACCCTGATCAAGGCGCTTGCGCTCACGCTCGCCGTCGTCCTCGTGAGCGGCGTCTCCGTTGCGGCCATCGCGGTGAGCCAATTCGCAACGAAGGTCTCCGCTAACGCGGTCGACATCTCCAACGGGGCGACCGACCTGCCCGCGATTCCCCAGCTCGGTTCCTTCGAGGGCGGCTTCAATGTCCTCGTCGTCGGGGTGGACAACTCCCTCACCCAGTCCGCAGCCTATGGCGACCGCACCGGCACCCTCAACGACGTCAACATCCTGCTGCACGTCTCCGCCGACCATAAGAGCGCGGTCGTGATCAGCATTCCCCGTGACCTCGTCGTCAACCAGCCGGCGTGCACGGACCCCGCTACCGGGAAGGTGGCGAAGGCCGCGACGTCCACGGCCATGAACGCGTCCTTCGGACGGGGCGGCCTCGGCTGCGTGGTCTCGACCGTTTCGTCGCTGACCGGGCTGACCATTCCGTACGCGGGTCTGATCTCCTTCGAGGGCACGGTCGCGATGGCCGACGCCGTCGGGGGCGTCCCGGTCTGCCTCAACGACGCGATCAAGGACCCGTACACGGGACTCGACCTTCCCGCGGGAACGAGCGTCGTCTCCGGAACCGCCGCCCTCGCCTACCTGCGCAGCCGCCACGGCGTCGGCGACGGCAGCGACCTGTCCCGGATCTCCTCGCAGCAGGCCTACATGTCCTCGCTGATGCGCGTGATGAAGAGCAGCGCGACGCTCACCGACGTGTCGAAGCTCTCGGCCCTCGCGACGGCCGCGGGGACGAACCTGAAACTCTCCACGTCCCTCGCCAACATCCCGACCATGGTCGGCATGGCGCTCGCCCTGAAGGACATCGACCTGAACCAGCTCGTGTTCGTGCAATACCCGTCGGCGACCGACCCGCAGGACACCAACAAGCTGGTACCGTCGACCGCCCTCGCCAAGAAGCTGTTCGCCGCGGTCACGGCCGACCAGTCCTTCACCCTCGACGCCAAATCCCTCGGCAACAGCGCCGAACTCGACCCGACGGCGGCGCCGGCCGCAACGCCGACGCCGACCCCCACCCCCACTCCCTCGGCCACCGGTGCGGCAACGGGCACTCCGACGCCTGCGGCAACGGATGCAGCTGCTCCCGTCGAGATCGCCGGGCTGCGCGGCCAGACCGCGAGCCAGCAGACCTGCTCGATCGCCTTCAGCTACTGATCCAGGGGCCCGTCGAGCCCCTCCGAGCGCACTCCGCCGAGTGCACCCCGATGATTCGCGAACGAGGGATCACGGATCAGTGGACCCTGCGCTGTTCTTTCGCCCGCCCTGGTGCTAACGTCATCTTGTTCAGTTGACTTATATCTAGGAGAGTGAGATGAATTCTCGAGATCTCCGGCGGCAGGTCCTCGTCGTGATCGGCGCGCTCGTCGCCCTCGTCGGATCCTTCATCGGGTCAGGTGCCGCGGGCGGCACTCCCATCCAGAACGCCGCCGGCGGCGCGCTTGCCGCTGACGCGACCCTGATCGCCCCTGCCGTCCCCGCGTTCGCGATCTGGACGCCGATCTATCTCGGCCTGGTCGGGTACGCCATCTGGCAGTGCCTGCCGGCGCAGCGGAGCGATCCCCGTCAGCGTCTGCTCGGATACCCGGTCCTGGCGTCCCTGATCCTGAATGCCGCGTGGATCCTGAGCATCCAGTTCGACCAGCTGTGGCTCAGCGTGCCCGTCATCGTGGCCCTGCTCGCTGTCCTCGTCTGGACCTTCCGGCTCACCCTGGCCTCACGCCCGAAGAATCTCGTCGAAACGATCCTCCTCGACGGGACCATGGGCCTCTACCTCGGCTGGGTCTGTGTCGCGACCGCTGCGAACGTGACCGCCGTTCTCGTCGTCGCCGGCTTCACGGGCTTCGGGCTCGACCCTGACCTCTGGGCGGTCGCCGTCATCGCGGTCGCCACCGTCGTCGGCGGGTTGCTTGCGATCAGCGGTCACGGCAGGCTCGCCCCTGCGGTCTCCCTCGCCTGGGGGCTCGGCTGGCTCGCCGTCGCACGGCTCGGCGGAACACCGCCTTCCGTGCCCGCCGGTGTCGCAGCCATCGTCGCCGTCGTTCTCGTGATCGCCCTGACCGTCGGCGCGCGCCTGCGCATGGCCAAACTTCCCGTCTCCCCGCCGACCCGAATGGTAATCGCATGACCGACCAGCACCCAGCCACCCCCACTGCCTCCGCCCGGGCTGAGTCCCCGCGCCGCCGGTGGGCCGGCCTCGTCTTCATCAGCATCGCCGTCGCGCTGATCATCGTCGACTCGACGATCATCAACGTCGCGATCCCCTCGATCGTGCGGGACCTCGCGATCACGTCGACCCAGGTGCAGTGGGTTCAGGAAAGCTACACCCTCGTCTTCGCAGCCCTCCTGCTCGTCTTCGGCACACTGGCCGACCGGTACGGGCGCCGTCGCATCCTGATCCTCGGCGTCGTGCTGTTCGCCGCGGCATCCGTTCTCGCGGCGCTGGCGCAATCGGGCGACCTGCTGATCGGCGCCCGCCTGATCCAGGGCATCGGCGGCGCCATGGTGCTCCCGACCACCCTGTCGCTGATCAACGCGAACTTCCGCGGCCGCGACCGCGGCATCGCCTTCGCGATCTGGGGCTCCACGATCGGCGGCATGGTCGCGGTCGGGCCGCTCCTCGGCGGCTGGCTGACCACGTACTTCTCCTGGCGCTGGGCCTTCGGCATCAATGTGCCGCTCGGAGTGATCATCGTCATCGGTGTGCTCGTCTTCGTCTCCGAGTCGAAGGATGCCGGCGAACCCCGCAGGGTCGACGTCGTCGGCGCCGTGCTCTCGGTGCTCACGAGCGCCAGCCTCGTCTTCGGACTCATCGAGGGACGCAGCTACGGCTGGTGGCTGACCAACAAGCCCATGGTGATCGGCGGCTTCACCTGGCCGTATTCGATTTCCCCGATTCCGGTCGCCTTCGCGATCACCCTCCTCGCCGGCGCGGGGTTCATCCTGTGGGGCCTCTCCCGGCAGCGCGCAGGCAAGACCACCCTGCTCGCATTCTCACTGTTCCGGATCGCTTCATTCCGCAACGGGAATATCGCGGCGCTGATCGTGTCTCTGGGAGAGTTCGGCATCATCCTGTCCCTGCCGCTCTGGCTGCAGAACGTGCTCGGCTACGACGCGCTCCAGACCGGGTTCGTGCTGCTCGCGCTCGCGATCGGCTCCTTCGTCGCGAGCGGATTCGCCGGCGCATACGGCAACCGGGTGTCCCCGGAAACGATCGTGCGGGTCGGAATCGTCCTGGAGATCCTCGGCGTCGCGGGGCTCGGCCTGGTGATCACGGCGGACGCCAGCTGGCTAGCGATCGTGCCGTTCCTCTTCGTCTACGGGATGGGTGTCGGCCTCGCGACCGCCCAGCTGACCGGAGTCGTGCTCAAGGACGTTCCGGTCGAGAAGAGCGGACAAGGGTCCGGCACCTCCTCGACCGCGCGGCAGATCGGCTCCGCGCTCGGCATCGCGGTGCTCGGCACCGTGCTGTTCACCTCGGTTGGCGCCTCGCTCGACGCGAAACTCGCGGACGTGCCGGGGCTGCCGGAGTCGGCGCGCACCCAGGTCGTCGACGCGGTCGTGGACAGTGCCGGAGCGGCGATCCCCGCCCTCGAAGCACAGAGCCCTGCCGTTGCAGCGGCCGCGCGCGATGCCTTCAGCGAGGGCACCCGGTACTCCGCGTTCGCGGCCGCCGGATTCCTCGTCCTCGGCCTGCTCGCGACGCTGCGGCTCTCGGGAACGACGCCGCACCGCGACGGACGTGAGCCAGAAGCGGATGCCGGCGGAGAGGCATCCGCCGCCGTCACCACGGCGGGCGAGCCGGTCTAGCGCAGCGGACGCCGGGGCAGGGGCCGCCTCAACGCCGGGTCTCGGCGGCTAGGAGCGTGAGTCAGTAACGCCTATTCGGCTTTGATGCCAATGAATGCCTCCGATGTCGTCGGGTTGGGTTGGGG
>NZ_JASJVF010000149.1:0-8249 GCF_035019805.1 Cryobacterium sp. 10I1 | reverse complement strand
TTGGCATGGCCGCTAACAAATGGTCCTGGCTTGGTTCCGCGCGGATGTCAATGAGAAACCGTGTTCAAGGCCTCCGCGAGCGTGTGGCGGGCGAGGACAACGCCGGAGACCGTCGCGATATCGATGGTTGCCGCGCCGAGGCGTTGGTGGACGACGACGCGGGCAGCGGCCAGCTCTGGCGGCACGGAGTACCGGTTCCCGCGCCAATCGATCAGGGCCTGCCTCGTCGCGGTGCGTTCCTCGGTCACCACGACCGGGAACAGCGTCGGCGGCAACGGTTGGAGGTGCTCCGCGGCGAACATGACCGCGGCCGTCGTCGACCCGTCCCGGCCCTCGCGCCGCCGCCCGTCTTGGCCAGTGGCGAACGCGGTGAGGCGTTGCTGGGCCTGCTCGAGGGTGACGTCGTCGGGGAGGTTGCGCCACCAGCGCTGCGCGGCGGTGTGGTTGTTCTTCTCGACCACGCCCTTGCGGTTGCCCGACCGGGGCCGGCAAGCGACGACGCTGTCCGCGTGGTGCTTGGAGAACGCGGCGAACATCGGCGTCAGATCACTCGTCCCGGCCTTCAGCACGGTGCTCATCCGGTCGAACCGCCACGTTTTCGTCACCCCGCCGAGCAGCCCCAGCAGGACCGTCATCGCGGCGAGCAGGTGGGGCAGGTCCATCGACGGGGAGATCACCGCCCGCCAAACCCCGGAGTGCGCGAGCGACCCGACGAGGACGTAGGCGCGTTTGGTCGGGAACGCCCACCCGGCTGGGGCGTCGGGCAGCTCGACCCAGTCGAACTGGGTCTCTTCGCCCGGCGGGTGCTCGATGAGCGCGTTGGGCCGCTTCGTCACGTGAGCGCAGGCCGTGCAGGCCGGCCGCAAGTTCCGGTACCGGATCTGGCGAGTCAGGGTCTGATACGACCCCGAGAAGCCCAGCGGGACGAGCTCGTCCAGCAGTGTCGCCGCCCAGAGATGCGGGTCCTCGGCCAGGCGGGCGGTGACGTAGTCGAGGAACGCGTCGAACGGGGCCGGGGCGGCGCGTTGACGCACTCCCGGGGTGCGTTGGCCGGCCAGGTAGGCGCGGATGGTCTTGCGGTCGTGATCGGTGCGGCGGGCGATCTCACTGATCGTCATCCCTTGCCGTTTGAGCGCGTGGATGTCCACGTCGTCCTCCTCTGAAAGCATAGGAGTAGGGCCTTTCTCGGGCTGGTGTGTGGTCGAAGACCATCAGCATCGAGGAGGGCCCGCTTCTATGAGCGGAAGCGACCCGGAGTGGGGAATTTCAGTGAGCAGAACTGGGGAATTTCAGTGAGCGCCGTCACAATAGGGGGTCAGCCCACGATTCGGAAGAAATAACACGATTAGTGACGGCGACTGGAGGCTCTCCACCTTGCTGCGGCGCGCGTCATCACTCGGGTGACATAAATCATTATCGAACTCAATCAGCTGGCTCTATCCCAAAAGTGGATTTCGGCAGACAGCGGCTAAGTACGTTGCATCCCAGCGTTCATGCGGAATATGCGTTCCAGAGGGTTCGCCTTCAAGCACACACTGTTTCGAGACCACGCCGTTATCGTGTTATTTCTTCCGAATCGTGGGCTGACCCCGTTAACAGTGCAGCACGGGGAAGACTCGAAACTGCGCTGACTGGTGATCTAAAGCATTCAAGTGCAACGAGCCCACGATCGCGCGAAAGACCGCAGCCGAACGCAAGCCTTCGTCCTGGGGTAACTATTTCGTGCTATGAACGGCGAACTTGATCAGTACGGCAAATGCAGGCGGAAAGCTGCGCGCCTTGCCTCTGCCCAACTGTCGTATTCGTCGACGTCGTACAGCGGAGACACGGGCCGCACGACCCAGGCGAGCTCCGGCGATGTCGTCTCTTCAATCGTTGCAAGTTTGGCGAGTGCACCACCGACGTAGCGAGCCGCGAACCACTCCGTCTCGCTCGCGCGGCCGAGGTAGCTCAAATGCCCGTCGAGCGCATCGATATCTCTGCCGGCACCAATCGGAATCTCATGTGGGTCGCTCACGAGAACGGTCCCGCGTTGCTCGTGCCCAGTGCAGCGTTCAGTTCCGTTACGAGGTCTTCGCCCCTACATCCGGTGGGACAGTCATAGCTCGTGTACATTCGCCCGGTCATCGTCAATAGCGGGACATCTATCACTTCGACCTGCGCGACTTTGCTGCACCGCGGGCAACGTATTGACTGCACGTGCGAAGTCTATTCCTCTGCCAACCCGCTGGGCCCCCAAGCTGTCACGAATAACAAATTCGGGGTCGAGGAAGAATGGTGCAGTAGTTGGCGGTAAGGATTCTTTAGGGCTGGCTGGCTGGGTACGGTCGGGGCTCATGGTCGATTTACCTATTGACATGGCGGCAGATCTAGGGCCATACTGGTCACGCCGTGTAGAGTGCGTCCAAAAATAGCCAGCTAATGAGCTGGCTTTTTTTATGCCCTCGGCTCTGTTCCGACGCCGCCGAGCGGGTCAAAGACCTCACTCACTCCACCTGCCCGCTATTGCTGGCTTTTTTTTGTGCCTTCTTCGTGGCACCCACTTAGGCGTTTCAGTGCGCCCCAAAAGCAACTCATCCGCGCCTCTGGCGCGAGATGAGTGAGCCGGCCATCTCGGTCGGCGGTCCCGACGGTGGAGGTAGTAATTTGCCCCAGCTGTTAATTGAGATTCCGGCACCCGCAAGCATCGTGGTCGGCTTTGCTCTGGCATTCTTTATCGTTTGCCAAGCAATTCGGATCGTGTTGCCAGTGCTGAGCGATAAGGCCGCGCAGCGCCTCGCTCTGGTTCGCGTGCACCGGAATACGCACAAGCGTAAGTAGCTCAAAAGACGCACACATTCCGTCGGGCAGCGAAGCTCTGCCCAAAATCAGCCGAAAACGATCGTTTGTGAGCTGGAACACGCTCGACGAGAACGAGCAGCCCACAAACGTGTCAGAACTGCTGTTCACGGAACTGCCCGGAATCAAGATCCGGGAAAAGGTTTTGAAATGAACAGGGTTTTTGACACCGTTTCTGAACGATGTGGAAAGCATCCAAGATGCCTGCCGGCCTTTACTGCCCGTAAGCCGATTGTTCAGCGAGACAGCGGCCGAAGCTGCCCTTCGGTCACGGGAAATGTCACCTCGTAGTAGATCTGAGTTGAGTTCATATCGCCCCAGTCGTCCTTCTTGACGCGGATCGCGGCGGCTGACACCTCAGCGATCCGCACACGCAGCCAGGAGCCATCCTCCAGCCGCAACTCGTGTGGGTCGGCAAGGTAGCTCAGCCCTAATTCTTCGAGAGCATCTTCGGCACGCATCCAGTCCACCACGTCGGTTCTCCGACGTCCCAACAGATCGATTGCGACGAATCCCTCACCGACAGGCTTCATCCACCCCACACGCTCACCGTCGTCCGAACGTCGATGTTCGATCCAGTCCGCATCCATGCTTCAAGGGTAACGATCCACGCACAGATGAGCGCCCGCTAAGGGATCCTCCAGCGTGCGATCTACGGGGGAGGGTGGAGTTTCGTCGTTGGCCTCTAGCCGTCCTCGATGAGACACAACAGGCCGACAAGATGCATCAATGAAATCAGCGCGTTGGCCTTGCTGTACTGCCTCCCGCTCATGGAGTGAACTGTACCGTGACGTGTGAACTGTGCGGGAACGGGCTCACCACTCTTGCCTCGGAACATACTGAACGCGCCGTAGAGGCTGTGGAGCACTAGCAATGCACGGGGGTAGTCAACTTCGTACCAGGTCGGGAACGTCCGGGGCGACGAACCTGGTGGGTTCGGTTTGCCGTTGCTGAAGTGCTTAGTTGCCTCACTAAAGGAAGCGCGAACGAACTTTTCGGTGGCGGTGTCAAGGGCGATGGCCGCTAGCGCTTGACCCGCCCGCCAGTACCCCGCCTTCATGACGCGGGCCGCTTCGATCGCGGTTCCTCGCCACTGCGTGGTCTCGCCGGATTTAAGCCGCCGCAATTCCTTCATGCATGCGGTCAGAATTGCGTCTGCCTCGGCAGCGATGATCCTGCGCCGACCCGCAGCAGTATTCGCGCCCAAGACGCGTCGGAGAACGTCGTTCGGCGGAACCCACGCGAGCGGGAGGCCCTCCTTGAGCTGCAGCGATTCAAGCTCGCTCAAGTCAGGGAACTCGACTTCCGGAGACTGCCAGTTCGGCGGCAGTGACGCAACGAACTGGTCATGCTGGCGCTCCACGAGCTCCCAGAGTTCGCGACCGCGTTGGCGTTCGCGCTCCTGCCACTCGTCGATGGCTGTTCGCGACCTCTGGTTGAGTTGATCCTTCATCTCAACCAGCACGTCGAGCACACCCCTCGGAAGGTGCGGAACGCGATCGGCTATGTCGATTGTCAGTGGGTCTTGCGCCATGAAGTCAGCCAGCATTGCATCAGCCCGGGCCTTCGCCTTGACAATTGCCTCGTCGATCGACGACGTACGCGGCGGCAGGCTTTCGTTCGGTAAACGGGTCACGCTCTCGACTGTATAGAGGTGGGGTCCACGCCAAGCGGACGGTGAAGTCCCCGGATCCCCAGCACCTCTCAGCGATCTCGAGTTTCGGATTCCGCGTGAGATGGCGGATCCGACGCACTGTTCGTAAGGCGGTCGGTCACCGGACGCTGTCGTCGCCATCGGTGAGCTATCGCCGCGCCATTGCTGGGATGCCCGTTTACCCCGCCCGACTTAATTGCCCGCAGGGGTGCGGTGCCCTAACTGCAACACGCACATCGTCCAGTTCACGCTTGGTGCAAAGCTGTCGGAATCCTCCAATGAGCGGAGTGCATTCGGAATCGATCGTTTAGCACCAGGTCGACGCGGCCGGCGCCGACCCTTGATTTTCCGGGGACCGTCACCTGTGGAGTTGATCACTAAGTGGCGATTTTCTGTGACCGCTCGGCGTCGCGGTTAGACGCGGGGCCGTCTTGAAGCCGCCCATTGAATTTGAGACACAACGGTTACGAGACGAAGTTCAAATTTCAGGCGACTGCTCACTTGGCGGTGAATTGTCTCTTCTTGCGTAATCGTGCGTCTTCTGGTGCTCGCCATTGCGAAAAGAACTCCCCGAACTGGGGGGC
This sequence comes from Cryobacterium sp. 10I1, assembly GCF_035019805.1. Lineage (NCBI taxonomy): Bacteria > Bacillati > Actinomycetota > Actinomycetes > Micrococcales > Microbacteriaceae > Cryobacterium > Cryobacterium sp. 10I1. The sequence continues at coordinate 3,173 of NZ_JASJVF010000149.1, read as the reverse complement.
ATCGATCCTGGCGGCATTCATCACTTGGTCGAGTTCATGGATCATCTCCGCTTGAAATCGAACAAGGCCTAGACACAGCATGGTTCCGCGAACCTGAACGCGTTTTGTCTTTAACCATTGCTGCTGTTCGGCGTATGAGCTGGTCAGGGATTCGCCTGTCTCGGATTCGAAGTGGATCAGTACCGCAGGCAGCCTATCCATGTCTTGGGCGCCGACCAGATCGCGCGCCTCCCTAGGTGTGATCTGCTTCTCCTTCTCGGTGAGAACCGCAAACACCAAGGCATACCAACGCCGCACGGGATCGGCGATCGGCTGACTAGTGGTCGCCGTCGAGGACAAGGAATTGAGGTTGTAGTAGCGATCGCGGGTGGCGAACTCGTCGAGGAAGGCGAGCGTCTCCGGTTCGCCTCGATTGCTGGGTTGCTCGATCTCGAACCCTCGTCGCTTCGACACTTCAAATAGATTTTGAAAAAGGGGAACCAATTTGTGACCCGAGTCTTTGAAATATTGGCGGGTTGGAAATGCGCCGGTCTCGAGCCTCTGGTCCAGTGCAAGGATGAGTTTGGCCATTCGCTCGATGGCGATACATATATTGAAGAACCCCTCGTAATATCGGCCGGGGCTACCGTAATCAGCGTTCCGCAAGGCGGTAGTACCGGACTCGAGGAGGCTTTTTGCCAGCCAAGCTTCCTGTGCCAGGGCTCTCTTCGCAGCGTCCGGCAAGTGCTCCCACGTAAGTGCAGTTACCGGTTTCAATGTGCCCCTAGTTGTTCGATGAATGCTCTTGTCCGAACACTAGCGCCGCAGCCCGACTCAGACGATTCGACCCAGCCGTGTGCTACTCGACAGTCTCGTAACCCTAGGGCGGCTTCAAGGGGTCGTAGCAACACCGTATGAGTGAGGTGTTGTTCATGGCGTCGAGAGTTGTGTTGAAAGAGCGCGAGAACTTGTTCTGGGTTCGGGTTCGCGAGGGGATGTCGGCCGCCGCCGACTGTCGTTGTCCTCGGCAGTTCTCCGCGGTCGGGGTCAACGATGGGCCGGCCGGTGAGCAGCTCTGGAACGAGTACAGAACGTGTGCGCCGGCGCATTCGGCTTCCTGACCTGGTTCGGCCTCGTCCCGACCGCCTTCGTGAAACACCTCCTTCCTGAGACGATTCCGAGCAACGTCTGGTTCTGGTCCTGGCCCTGGGTCGGCCTGGCACCGCTCGCCTCAGCGGCGGGCGTCTTCGTGGTCTACCTGGTCCTGGCGTGCCTGATCGTGGACAGGACGGACGGATCCCGCGCCGCCCGGTTCTTCGCCCTCTGGTTCGTGGCCGTGCTGACCGGCTTCCTTGCCACCCTCCCGTGGGTGATCAGCGCGATCATCTCCGCATTCCCGCCGTCGCGCGCGGCGTTCGTGCTCGATCCGGCCGGCGAGTCCATGCTCCTCAGCGGATACTGGGGGATCGCCTGGGGCTGGTTGCCGGCCGTGCTCACCCTGCGCCGGGTCCGGGTGCCCGCCACCGCAACCGGGCCGACCGCGGATGCCGCCCTTGCGCCCGTCGCGACCGGCCCCTTTCGCAGGCACCCGCTCGCCGTTCTCTGTGGCATCATGGTCGCCGTCCTGGTCCTCTCCGGCCTCGGGGCGGGATTCGGAAGCCGCGCCGAGCGACTCCACGCCGCGGCGGAGAACGCCCTCGCCGACGGCAACACCCTCGGCGCCGTCCCCGATCCGGATGTCCAGGTCACGCCCCCGCCGACCGTTGCTCCCGACGCGGCGGTGGCTCCCGTCGGATGGTGCACGAAGGAAGACACGGCGGTGCTGCTCGGGGATCCCGATGCCGCGACCGGACACCGCACCGTGTCGATCCAGGCCATGAACTTCAGCGACGTCCCGTGCACGCTCAACGGCTACCCCGATCTCGCCTTCGCGGACCAGGCCGGCTCCTACCTCGCCGTCACGCTCGTGCACGGCGGCTCCTTCATGACCACCGACGACGGCCCCCATCCCATCGAAGTCCCGGCCGGCGGATTCGCCATCACCCGACTCGGCTGGGATGCCATGGCGACCGCAGACGTGCCCGTGACCTACACGCTGTACGCGGCCCTGTATCCCGGGCTCGATCGGGGCTCCTGGCCGAGCACCCTCGACATCGTCGCCGGCGGAGAGGTCTCCGTCACGGCGTGGTCCCTCACCGGGGCATCGGACTGAGCCGGCGCGAACCGGGGGCCGGCAACGAAGATGTAGCTTTTCCTTGACACGAAGTATGATTTTCTTTACATTGAGTCATGTCAGCTTTACTTCGCACCGTTTCACGGCCCTCAAGGAGTCCGATGTCAGCCCTGGAAAAGCGAGCCTGGATCAGGCTCGGCACCGCGATCGCCGCGTACGCGACCTATCTCGGCTTCATCCTGATCCGGGAGGACGGCATCCCTCTCCCTGAGGTGCCCTACGTGCCTGCGCTGCTCTGGACCATCGGCGGCGCCATCGTCGTGTCGATCGTGCTCGACATCCTGGTCTCGATCCTGTCGCCGCGGGACGCCGGGCAGGCTGACCAGCGCGACCGCGAGATCGCCAGGTTCGGCGACACCGTCGGCCAGTCGTTCGTCGTGATCGGCGGCGTCGCCGCCCTCCTGATGGCCCTGCTGCAACTGCCGTACTTCTGGATCGCCAACGCGGTGTACCTCGCGTTCGTGCTCTCGGCGGTCCTCGGCGGAATCGCGCGGCTCGTCGCCTACCGGAGGGGCCTGCCCCAATGGTGAGGCCGGCGAAGTCAGCGACCTCCGCGAAGCCGACCCGGGTCACCAACGACATGAGGCGGCTCCGCTTCGCCCACGGCGAGATGACCCAGGCCGATCTCGCCGACCGCACCGGCGTGACCCGCCAGACCATCATCGCCATCGAACAGGGCCGCTATTCGCCGTCGCTCGAGCTGGCGTTCCTGATCGCCCACGCCTTCGGCGTCCCGCTCGACGACGTGTTCCAGTACCCGACGCCATCCCTCACCCCGCCCCTCACCCCGTCAGGAGAAGAATCATGAAGGCCCTCGTCCAGAATCAGTACGGTTCCGCAGACGTCCTCCACCTCGAGGACATCGACGAGCCGGAGGTCGGAGCCGACGAGGTGCTCGTCCGGGTCCAGGCCGCCGGGATCGACGCCGGCGTCTGGCATCTGATGGCCGGGCGTCCCTACC
>NZ_JASJVF010000148.1:0-8305 GCF_035019805.1 Cryobacterium sp. 10I1 | reverse complement strand
GCCCGCCCCGGCCGGCGGCCTCCTCGTCGACAACGGCGACGCCGAAGCCACCAGGGCGAGCTTCGACCGGATCGGCGCCGGAGCCGATTCCGACGCCTGGGCCGCCTTCTACGCCGACACCGGGCGGCTCGCCCTGGCGCTCTTCCCCACGGTCTGCGAACCCCTGCCGACCCGCTCAGAGGCCAGGCGCCTGCTCGGCGACGACTCCCTGTGGGAGCGCTTCGTCGAACATCCGCTCGGCCGGACCATCACCGAGGCATTCACGAACGACCTCGTGCGCGGCGTCGTCGCGACCGACGGCCTGATCGGCACCTTCACGTCGGCGGAGGCGGGCGACCTCGCCGCGAATCGCTGCTTCCTTTACCACGTGATCGGCAACGGGACCGGGGACTGGGACGTTCCGATCGGCGGGATGGGCGCCGTGACGGGCGAACTCGAGAGGGCGGCGCGGCAGGCGGGCGCCCGGATCGTGACCGACGCCGAGGTGACGAGCGTCAGCCCGGACGGAACCGTGCGCTACCGGCGCGGCGGCAGCATCCGCGAGGTCGCCGGGACGGTCGTGCTCTCGGGGGTCGCCCCCTGGGTGCTCGAGCAGCTCCTCGAAGCGGATGACGGCGGCCGGGGCACGACAGGGGCCGCGCGTGCGGACGCGCCAGGGGCCGGGCCGAAGCCGGAGGGCGCCCAGGTCAAGGTCAACCTGCTGCTGCGCCGGCTGCCGCGGCTCCGCGACACGACGGTCTCCCCCGAGGCTGCGTTCGGCGGAACCTTCCACATCAACGAGACGTACACCCAGCTCGAAGGCGCGTACGACGAGGCCGTCCGCGGGATCATCCCGGACCGGCTGCCCTGCGAGATCTACTGCCACTCCCTGAGCGACCCGAGCATCCTCTCGCCGGAACTCGCGGCATCCGGCGCACACACCCTCACCGTCTTCGGCCTGCACGCGCCGAACCGCTGGCTGAGCGACGAGAACAACGACGCCACCCGGACGAGGCTGCAGGAGGCTGTGCTCGCCTCGCTCAACTCGGTGCTCGCCGAGCCGATCGAGGACCTGCTGCTGACCGATGCCGCCGGCAGGCCCTGCATCGAGACGAAGACGACCCTCGACCTCGAACACGCCCTCGCAATGCCGGGCGGGAACATCTTCCACGGTCCCCTCGAGTGGCCGTTCCTCGACGACGACGCCCCGAGGGACACCGCGGCGGAGCGCTGGGGCGTCGCGACCCGGCACCCGCGCATCCTGGTCTGCGGCGCGGGCGCCCGGCGCGGCGGCGGGGTCAGCGGCATCGGCGGGCACAACGCCGCAATGGCGGTCCTCGAGGCAGAGCTCGACGACTGAAACGACGGCCGAACCCGCGGCCGGCGGCTCGCTGACGGAGCCGTCGGGCGATGCTGTGGCACGGGAACGCCCAACGGGTTTAGCCTGAAGGCACGGCTCGTGTTTCACTCATCGCGGAGGTCCCCATGTCAGCCAAACCCACCGGTCGCCTTGCCCATCGCGAGGACGGGCTGTACCTCATGCTCGATCGGCTCTTCACCGCCCCCATCGACGACGTCTGGGCGAGCGTCAGCCGGCCAGGCGGCCTCGCCGGGTGGATCGGCACATACACCGGCGCGCCGGAGACAGGCGCCGTGCGCTTCAAACTCTCCGAAACGGATGCCGAGTGGACGTATGTGACGATCCTCAAGTGCATCCCGCCGAAGCGGTTCACCGTCAACCTCGGCGAAGGGGACGCGGCGAGGCACCTGATCCTGCACCTCGTCGAAGGCGCGGGCATGACCACGCTCACCCTCGGGCAGCGCCTGCACTCCGCTGCGGATGCGGCACGCGTCGGGCCGTTCTGGGACTACTACCTGGATCGCCTCGTCGCGATGCGCACGGGTCACCCCGTGCCCGGCCACGAGCACTACGCGGGCGCGCACGAGCTCTACTACTCCGAGCTCATCGTCCCGGACAAGCCCCCGGTCGTTCCCGTCCCCGCACCGCCGCGCGCATAGTCCTGCCGACCGTCCCCGAGGGTGCGAGCCCTCCCGGACGTCGGCGCGCCAAAGCGGCTGTGCCCGCTGCCGAAACGGCCGCTGCCGCCGGCTACTCCCAGAGACTCGGAGCGGCCGCGCGGGTCGCGGGCAGGGCGACGTCGGCGCTCCACTCGAGCAGCCACGCCGGGACGGTGAGGCCGGCGGGTGCCGGTCCGACGGCGGCGAGCAGTTCCTCGATTCCGACGACGCCCCCGCTGCGCTTGAGGAAGCGGCCCCGGATGAAGCCGAGCGCGAGGATCTCGGGGTTACCGTCGGCATCCGGTCGAACGAAGCGCTGCTCCACGTAGACGGCCTTCTCGTCGAAACCGAGGATGCGCGACTCGACGGTGAACCGCTGGCCGACGGTGAGCGATTTGCGGAAGCTGATGGTCTCACTCACGACGACGGGGTACCAGCCGCGTGCGGTGAAGATCGGCCAGATGCCGGTACGGTGCAGCAGGTCGAGCCTGGCGATGTCCATGATCGACAGGTACACCCCGTTGTTCATGTGCCGCAGGATGTCCTGGTCGGTCGGGAGGGTCACGAACCGGGTTCTGACGACGTCGTAGGACCCGACGCGGGGGCCGCGCTTCGACAGCCAGCCGTGGAAGAGGGTGCGGATCAGCATATGCATCCTGCGATGTTAACGCCTCGGGCGATTGGGTAGCATTCCGGTATGGTCCCGATCGATCACCTGCTCACCTTCGCGCTCGCTTCCGTCGCCCTCATCGCGCTTCCGGGGCCGACCGTGCTGTTCGTGATCGGACGCTCCCTGGCGCTCGGGCGTCTCGGCGGATTCCTGAGCGTGCTCGGGAACGCCCTCGGGATGCTGCCCCTCATCGCGGCCGTCGCGCTCGGCCTCGGCGCGATCGTGACCCAGTCGATCGTGGTGTTCACGATCGTCAAGGTCGTCGGGGCCGCATACATCGTCTACCTCGGCATCCACGCGATCCGGTACCGCGGCGCGGTCACCCGGACCCGCGGTGTCACGCTCGTCGCCCGGCCGTGGTGGCGGCTGCTCGCCGAAGGGTCGGTCGTCGGCGCCACAAACCCCAAGTCCATCGTGTTCTTCGTCGCCGTGCTTCCCCAGTTCGTCGACTACCGTGCGGGCGCGGTGCCGCTGCAACTCCTCACCCTCGGCACGGTCTTCGTGGTGCTCGCCCTCGCCGGAGACAGCGTCTGGGCCATCGCCGCCGGCTCGGCGCGGGACTGGTTCGCGAAGTCGCCGAAACGGCTGGAGAAGCTTTCAGCGGGCGGCGGGGTCATGATGATCGGCCTCGGCGGCGTCCTCGCCGCGACCGGCGCCCAGAGCTGACCCGCCGTCCCTAGACGGCGACGGGGACCGGGACGGGCAGGGCCGCGACGCGACGGACGAACGCGCCGAGACGGCGGTACACCTCCTGCGATTCCGGATGCCGCGCGTCCTGCTGCCAGGTGTGATGGGTGTTCGCCTGTCGCCGGTCGTAGATCAGGCTGTCCACCTGAATCGACCTGCGCTTGAGCGCCGCGATGAAGTTCAGGTTCGCCCGGTAGAAGTAGTCCCGTTCGCTCGTCGTGACGAAGACCGGAGGGAACCCGCTGTCGAGCCATTCGATCGGGTTCATGAACCGCGCCGCGGCCCGCAGCACGACTCCGCGCCCCCGCTCGGGCAGCAGCATGCGCAGGAAGTTGAGGCTCAGCACGAAGCCGCGCTCGAACATCACCGAGAGGTCGGCGATGCTGCAGTGCTGCACGAGGCCGCGGAGGTTGCCCGGATCCACGTGGGGTTCGATGCCGTAGTGGGCCGCGAGCTCCGGCTCGAAAGCGGATGCCGCCAGGAGCGCCGCGATGTGACCGCCGGCCGAATCCCCACCGAGCACGATCCGGGTGGGGTCCCCGCCGAAGTCGGCAATGTTGCGGGCCACCCAGTCGAGCACCGCATTGCCGTCCTCGAGCATGTGCCTGAGCTGGAACCGGGTGGCCATCCGGTAGTTGGCGTTGACGACGACCATGCCGTCTGCGGCCTGGCTCGCACAGTACTTGGTGAGCGGCGCCTTGTCGCCGGAGGTCCAGCCGCCCCCGTGGAAGTACACGTAGACCGGAAGCGGCCCGGCAGGGTCGTGCGGCACCATCACGTCGAGCCGGTGGTCACGGCTCTCATCCCCGACGTAGTCGACGTCGATGTGGTAGTCCACAGTATCGATCGGCTGGAGGTTGAACTTGTGCAGTTCGCCGGGTGAGAGCCGGATCATCAAGGCCCGCCAGACCCATACGGGCACACGGCGGAGGCTGGTTTCTCGGGGTTTCAGGGTGGTTCCTGCGGTCATGCGAGGGTGCTGCGGATCTGGTTCACAGCACGAACCTAGGTCCCGCGCGTGTGAGCGACCTGAGAAGCTCTCATGTTCCTGTCGGGGACAGGCCTTCTAGGGGTGCAGCGCCGCCCCGCCGAATGCTCCGGTCGCCTCGATGACCGCGCGGCCGAGGGTGTGGAACCGGAGGGTGAAGCCGAGCACGGCGGGAGTCGACCCGGGGTCGAGGTCGAGAGTGGGGACATCCACTGCGTGCACGATGAACTGATAGCGGTGGGTGCCGGTTCCGGGCGGCGGGCCGGCACCGATGAAGGAGGTGAGCCGCAGCTCGTTGGGCAGGGTGACCGCGCCGCCGGGCAACTGGGCACCGCCGGGGGCGCCGGCTCCGGCGGGAAGGGACGTGACGGCGGCCGGGAGGTTGAAGACCGCCCAGTGCCAGAAGCCAGAGCCGGTCGGGGCATCCGGGTCGTAGAGAGTGACCGCAAAACTCTTCGTGTCGGCGGGGAACCCGCTCCAGGACAGCTGCGGCGACCGGTCGAGGCCACCGGCTTCCTCGCCGAACTGCGCGGCCGAAAGCGGTGCCCCGTCGGTCACATCCGTGCTCGAGAGCGTGAAGAGCGGCACCTCGCCGTAGACGGCGAGCGGATCGGCGGTGGTCATGGGTCCTCCTGGCGGCGGGGGTTCTTGTGCGGGCTGCCCCCAGTTTAGGCGCCAGGCGTCCTCGCTTCGAAGATCCTCAGGCGCCGCCAAGGTCGCACAGCGGTCGGGTCCAGCCCGGCTCGCTACGGTCCAGCAATGGACTACCCCCTTCTCGGCGTCTTCGGCATCCTGACCATCGTGTCGGTTGCCGTCATCGCGCCGCGGCTCGGAGTCGCCGCCCCGCTCCTCCTCGTGCTCATCGGGATCGCGGCGAGCCTCGTCCCCGGCGTACCGGCCTTCGATTTCCCGCCCGAGCTCATCCTCGCGGTCGTCCTCCCTCCACTCCTCTATTCGGCGGCGGTCAACGTGCCGCTGCACGACTTCCGCCGCAACGCGACGGCGATCACCGGGCTCTCTGTGCTGCTCGTGATCGTGAGCGCCGTCGCGAGCGGAGCACTGTTCCACTGGCTACTGCCCGGACTCAGCGTTCCCGCCGCCCTCGCGCTCGGTGCGGTCGTGAGTCCGACGGATGCGGTCGCCGCGACCTCGATGGGGCGCCGGCTGGGGCTGCCACCCCGGGTGGTGACCCTGCTGGAGGGTGAGGGACTGCTCAACGACGCCTCGGCCCTCGTGCTGCTCCGCTGTGCGATCGCGGCGACGGCAGGCGGGGTGTCCCTGATCGGCGTGGCCGGGGACTTCGCGTTCGCGGTCGGAGTCGCGATCGGGATCGGTCTCGTCGTGGGGCACCTGACCGTGTGGCTGAGGTCGCGCCTGGGGAACGTCGTACTCAATACGACGATCTCATTCGCGGTGCCGTTCCTCGCGTTCATCCCGACCGACCACGTCCACGCGTCCGGGGTGCTCGCCGTCGTCGTCGCCGGGCTCGTGACCGGGCATCGGGGGCCGCTGGTCTTCACGGCGGAGGTGCGGATCAGCGAACGGGTGAACTGGCGGACGATCCAGTTCGTGCTCGAGAACGGCGTCTTCCTCCTGATGGGCTTCGAACTGAAATACCTGGTCGGCGAGGTGCACGAGGACCATGTCAGCGTCATCGAGGCCGTCGGCATCGGGCTTCTCGCGACCGTCGTCCTCGTCGTCGTCCGGGGCGCCTTCGTCGTCCCCCTTATCGCCCAGCTCAAACGAGAAGAGCGGAGGGCCCGCGCCGGCGGCCGGGAGGTCGACTCCGCACTGCGGCGGTTGCGCACGGCCAGCCACGAGGACGTCGCCCAGGCCAGGGCCCACAGGAGGCTGACCAGGAAGCGGGCGGACCTCGACTTCCAGACGGTCGAGAGCCTCGGCTGGCGGGACGGCGCTGTGCTCGGCTGGTCGGGGATGCGAGGCGTCGTCGCACTCGCCGCCGCGCAGTCGCTGCCGACCGGCATCCCCTACCGGCCGCAGCTGATCTTCATCGCGTTCACCGTTGCCCTCGTGACCCTGATCGTGCAGGGCGGCACCCTGCCGCTGCTGATCCGCAGGCTCGGGCTCACCGGAAGCGCCGAGGCGGATGACCAGCGTGGCTTCGCAGCCCTCGTCGGCCAGATCAGCGCGGCCGGTCTCGAGAGCCTCGGCAACCCTGCGCTCGCGCAGGACGGTGGTGAACCGTTCACCGCGGAGGCACTGTCCCGGGTGCGTGCGGACAGCATCCGCCGCGCACAGGCGCTCGACGAGACGGCGGCCCCGGCCACCGGCGCCCCTCACCACCAGCACCGTGCGCTGCGGCTGCACGTGCTCGCACGTGAGCGCGCCGCCCTGCTCAACGCCCGTGAGACCGGGGCATACGGCTCGCACCTCATCGAGAGGGCCCAGCGCATGCTCGACCTCGAGGAAACCCGGCTGTCCTCCAACCCCTGGGCATAACTCCTGCACATTCCCCGGCGGTGGAATTCCTGCCGCGTGATTCCGGGGCGCCCGCCGTCAACCGCGGGAATCTGCAGGAGTTACACCGAACCAGGGCGGGTAACATGGCGCGGTGGCCATTCCGAAGATCCTGCTCTACTACGTCTTCACGCCGCTCGCCGACCCCGAGGCCGTACGGCTCTGGCAGCGCGACCTGTGCGAAGCCCTCGGCCTCCGCGGCCGCATCCTGATCTCGAAGGACGGGCTCAACGGCACGATCGGCGGCGACCTCCCGGCCGTGAAACGCTACGTGCGGAAGACGCGCGAGTACCCGGCGTTCCACGACATCGACTTCCGGTGGAGCGAAGGCACCGGGCTCGACGAGGCCGGCCTGAGCCTCGACTTCCCGCGCCTCGTGGTGAAGGTGCGCGAGGAGATCGTGAGCTTCGGCGCTCCCGGCGACCTCACGGTCACCGCGGCAGGAGTGCAGGGCGGCGGCACCCGGCTCTCCCCCGCCGCGCTGCACGAACTCGCCGCCGAGCGCGGCGACGACCTGGTCTTCTTCGACGGCCGCAATTCCTTCGAAGCGGAGATCGGGCATTTCCGGGGCGCCGTCGTTCCCGACGTCGCGACGACCCGCGACTTCGCCGCAGAGCTCGACAGCGGCCGGTACGACCACCTCAAGAACCGGCCGGTCGTGACGTACTGCACCGGCGGCATCCGCTGCGAGGTGCTCAGCTCACTGATGAAGGACCGCGGCTTCGGCGAGGTCTACCAGCTCGATGGCGGCATCGTGGGGTACGGCGAGGCCTACGGGAATGCCGGTCTCTGGGACGGTTCGCTCTATGTCTTCGACCAGCGGATGTCCGTCGACTTCGCAGGGGACACCGCGGTCCTCGGCCGCTGCGCCTGCTGCGCGGCAGCGACCAACCAGATGCAGAACTGCCGCGAGCCGTCCTGCCGCGCACAGCTCGTCGTCTGCCCTGACTGCGCCGCTACGGCGCCCGCCTGCCCCGCGCACTCCTGACCGGCCGCGCGCGGGCGAACTCCCTCGCGTCCCTGGCCGAGAGGGCGAGCAGGATCAGGATGTCGAAGGTGACGCTCACGAGCGAGGTCCGCAGGGTGATCGCGGCCCCGTTGACGGCATAGTCGACGAAGCTCGTGACGATGCTCACCGTCGCGAAGGACATCGCGACGATCCGTGCCCAGTTCCGGCCGAAGTACACGAATGCGGCGAAGCCGATGTTGAGGGCGAGGACGACCCCGTAGCCGGCCAGCAGGATCCCGAGGGCGACCCCGGCCGTCGCGGGGTCGACGGTGCCCGCCGGCGTGCCGTCGAGGGCGACGGCCGAGACGAACTCCGGCCAGTCGAGCGCCGCGAGGACGATGACACCGAGACCGGACAGGACCCGCGCGCCGAGCATCAGCGCTCCGACGCTGATCGATGCCGGCCGCCCGCGCCGGGTCCTCGAGCGGGTGCGCGAAACCCTCGCCGACCAGGGCAAGCCTCTCCGCGGCGCACG